>JAFUBE010000882.1 GCA_017460365.1 Eggerthellaceae bacterium | reverse complement strand
TGCTTTCCGGCAAGCCTTCAGCAAAATATGACACTTCGTGTCTGACGAGAAGTGTCACGCCCCCTGCGGATGTGCCAGTTCGCGCCTGACGAGAAGTGGCGCGTCTGTACCGTTTAGCGGTATGATTGCGGGCGCTATGGAAAAGCGCGAGCAGAAGACATACACTAAGTTCACGGCGAAGATGGCCGTTAATCTGGCGGCTCCCCATACGTGGCCGGCGGCGATCATGCCCACGCTGATTGCGGTAAGCGCAGCTGCGGCTGTCGGGCCGCTGTCGGTCACGATGTGCATCGCCTTGCTCGTGATCGTGGTGCTCATGCAGTCGGCCGTAAACACCTTCAACGACTACTACGATTTCGTGAAGGGATCCGATACCGACGAGGACAACGTCGACCCGTCCGATGCGGTTCTCGTGTACAACAACGTGAATCCGAAAGCGGCTTTGCGGCTTGCGGTGGGCTTTCTCGCGGCGGCGTTCGCCCTTGGGATTTACGCAATCGCCGTTGCGGGCATCATTCCGCTCGTCATCGCGCTTGTGGGCGCGCTGTTCGTGGTGTTGTATTCGGCGGGGAAGTCGCCGATTTCGTACTTGCCGCTCGGCGAGCTGGTGAGCGGGGTGGTGATGGGCGGGCTCATCCCGCTTGCGGTCTACCAGGTTCTCACGGGGGTGCTCGATTTCAGGGTGCTCGTCTGGGCGGTTCCCACAATTATCGGAGTGGCGCTCATCATGTTCACGAACAACACGTGCGATATCGAGCGAGATATTCCTTCGGGGCGCAAGACGCTACCGGTTCTGCTCGGTCGAGATCGCGCCGTGTTCTGGTATCGCGTGGCGCTGCTCGTGTGTGTTGCGGCACTCGTTTCAATCGTCGCCGTGTGGTTCACGCCCGGGCTTATTGTGGTGCCCTTCATGCTGCTTGCCTCTTATCCGTTGCTCAAGGCCATCTTTGCAAATAGCTTCAAGGCGGAGCGGCGCCTGCAGGCGATGCCGCAGATCTTAAGCGTGAACATCGCCCTGGGCGCCTTCTATGCGGCTGCGATTCTGGCTGCCTCGCAGGTGTCGCTCGTCTTGTAGGCGGGTTTACGACTTGCGGCGATAGGCGAGCGCACCCGTTGCGCCGAGTGCCGCGATCGTGGTGGATACCGCAGCTATAGGAACGCCCGCTTCGCTCGATGCGCCATCTTCTTTGACGGCTTGCGAATCGTCGCTTCCCGCCTGGGCGTTGTCCTGCTCGGTTGCGGTTTGGCTTTCCTTCTCTGACGATTCGGAGTGCTGCGTTTTGCCGCGCTTGCCCGACTGGGTCGTCTCGTCGGCATCGGTGGCATCCGATGATTGCCCGCTACGCTTGCCCGAGTGCGAAGACGCCGATTCTCCGCCGCGACCGGTGCCGCCGTCCGCGCTGCCGTGAGAGCGGCCGCCGTGCGTTCCGCTGTGGGCATACCCAGACTGTTGGCTGCCTGAATCGGTTGCAGCCAGGCTATGGTTTCCGTGATGTGTGCCAGAGCTGTGCGTAGGGCGCGACTTCGCGGACGTTGTCGATTCCGCCGCAGACGTTGTCGATTCCGATTCATCATTGCCGGAGTTCGTGCTCGTCGATTGCGATTTCTTCGATGAAGATTTCGAGCTAGACGTATTTTCCTCAGTTTGCTCTTCTGGATCTTCGTCTGCAGCGTCGCTTTCGTCTTGCGAAGTCTCAGCATCAACTTCATCGGCCACTGCCGTGTCGTCACTGCTTTCGTTTTCGCTATCCGCTTCGGGCGCGTTTGCTTTTTCTTCAACCGGTATGGTTTTGCAGGTTGCCGAAAGGCGCGTTGATTCACCTTGCGCCGATATGAGCAAAAACGAGATGTTGAACGATTCAGCGGGCGTTTCATCGCCGACGTAGACCACTACGAAACTATCGGCGGCGGTTACGCTGCTCAGTGCGTCGCCTGACGTCGATGCGAGCTCGAACGTTTGGCCAGGTTCCAACTCCAGGGTGCCGTCCAGTTCGTCAAGCGAGATTTCGGATGAAATCCAACGTTGCCCGTCGAACGAGAATTCGATCTCGCTTGGGAAGAGCGCCTGTTCCTCGGCGTTGACTTCCACGGCTTCGACTGCCTCCGTCGTTTCGGTTCCGTCGTTAGCGTATGCGTTCGGTGTGCAATACAGGCTCAGTGCCGCAGCGATAAGCACCGCCATTGCGGAAAGCCCGAGTTTTCGAAGTGTGTTTTCCATATTCAACTCCGTTCTGGAAGAAGGGGCGCCCTTTTCATCCGGCGGTATGAAAAGGGGCGGCTCCCAAATATCCAATAACCACGATGCATAGATGGTATTTGCAGAAGCTGAAGATGGCCTGAAAGAGCGAATGGGGGCGCTATAATCGGATGGCGGGGAGCTCGCGGGAAGCGGGCTGAGAGGGGGCGTGATTCCGCTCCGACCCGATGAACCTGATGCGGGTAATGCCGACGAAGGGAGCTGGGATGAACGATTCCCGTATATTGTCTGCGCCGATGCTCGGTCTGATTTGGTTTGGCGCCGCCGTTTCGCTCGCCGAAATTCTCACCGGAACGTTCTTCGCACCTTTGGGGCTTGAGAGGGGAATCGCCGCAATCATCGTAGGGCACGCCGTCGGCGGGGCTCTGTTCTTCGCGGTCTCGTACGTGAGCGCTGCAAGCGGGAAGACGGCCATGGGTGTTGCGCGTCGCTCGTTCGGGCGGGTGGGCTCGTCGTTCTTCGCAGGCGCCAATGCGCTGCAGCTTGTCGGCTGGACGGCCATCATGGTGTTTTCGGGCGCGGTTGCAGCAGAAGTGCTGGTGCCGGCGCTCGGCATGGCCGGCTGGGCGGTGGTGATAGGCGCGCTTATCGTGATGTGGATCGCCGTGGGCGTGCGGTTCATGAGCAAAGTTCAGTCGGCGGCTGCCGTGTTGTTGTTCTTGCTCACCATCGTAGCGGGCATCGTCGTGTTCGGCGTGGAAGAACCCGCTTCTGCGGTTACAGGAGAGGGGCTGTCTTTTGGTGCGGCGGTCGAATTGGCTGCCGCCATGCCCCTGTCGTGGCTACCCGTCGCCGGCGACTACACGCGGCAGGCGAAACGTGCGCTCGCGGGCTCTTTGAGTGCGACGATCGCGTACACGATCGGAAGCTGCTGGATGTTCGCGATGGGGCTTGGCTGCGCCCTCTATGCCGGTTCAGATGACTTGGCGGGCGTGCTCGCCGCAGCTGGCCTTGGAGTGGCTGGCCTGCTCATCGTGGTTCTGTCGACCGTGACGACCACGTTTCTCGATGCGCAATCGGCCGGGCAGTCTCTCGAAGCCATACACCCGAGGCTGAACGCCCGCATCTGTGGAATCGTCGTTGCCGTTGCGGGAACCATGCTCGCGTGCGTCGCCCCTGTGGGCGATTTCGAGGGCTTTCTGTACCTGATAGGCTCTGTTTTCGCACCGCTTGCAACCATCGTGTGTGTTAACCATTTCGCGTTGAAGCAGGATGCGGGCGACCGAGCCGTCGACTGGCCGAACCTTGCGCTCTGGCTAGCCGGCTTCGTGCTGTATCGTTTCTCCCTGGCCTGGGACCTACCCTGCGGGAACACGCTGCCCGTCATGCTCGCGCTCGCGCTCGCAACCTACCTTGTGGCGCGACTTCGCACCTGACGCTATGTTGCGCCACTTCACGCCAGACGCGACCTGTCGCTTTCGCGGCGGGGTTCGGCG
>JAFUBE010000881.1 GCA_017460365.1 Eggerthellaceae bacterium | reverse complement strand
TGAAGCTGTCGCTGCCTGACGGCATGTCGCCGGCCGAGGCGCCCGCCGCGCTCGCGTCGACGCCGAGCGTGGCCTTCGCCGAGCCGAACCTGCAGCTGTACACGCAGGAGCAGGCCGGCCTGGTGGCCTCCGCGCTCATGACCGTGCAGTCGGTCGTCGCCGACGACCCCGCATACGTCGAGGGCAAGCAATGGTCGCTCGACAACGTTGATGCGCCGGGAGCGTGGGCGCCCGCGCTCGTCGCCTCCGAGCAGACCGCGCCCGTAACCGTGGCCGTCATCGACGCCGGCTTCTATGTGGCTCACGAGGATCTGAAAGACAACGTGGTCGCCCAGTACGACGCGACCACGGGGGCCTCCGTCATACGCCCCGACAACCCGGTGTACAGCGAGATCGACCACGGCACGCACGCCGCCGGCATCGTGGCCGCGCGCACTAACAACGCCACCGGCGTGGCGAGCATCGGGTACAACCTGTGCAACGTGCTGCCCATACGCGTGCAAGACACGAGCGGAGCCATCTACGAGAGCTCCGTCGTGCGCGCTTACGACTACATCTTGGCACACGCCGACGAGCTCAACATCCGCGTGGCGAACATGAGCCTGGGCGCGGCTGCGAACGATCCGGTCACCACGCAGTTCTCGGCGCTGCACGAGAAGATCGACCAGGCGCGCGAGGCCGGCGTCGTCACCGTGGTGGCGGCATGCAACAGCGGCACGAAGGGCTACAACGACGAAGGCGTCTCCGTGTCGTTCACGCCGCCGTTCTACGCCTACCCCTCCGACTTCGACGGCGTCGTCAGCGTGATCGCGCTCGCCGAAGGCGGCGCAGCAGCCGACAACGGGGTCAACCGCATGAGCTCGTCGAACTACAACGTGGCCGGCCAACGTTCCAAGAACATTTCCGCGCCGGGCGGCTCGATCTGGGGTCTGTACGGCGGCGCGAGCGAGTACGGGTACAAGGGCGGCACCTCGATGGCGGCCCCGCTCGTCGCCGGCACGCTCGGGCTGATGTTCCGCGCGAACCCCGACCTCACGGCCGACCGGGCGGTGCAGGCGCTCTACGAGTCGGCGCGCGACCTCACGCAGGGCACGGGCATGGGTGCAGGCTGGGACGACGCGACCGGCTATGGCGAAATCGACGCCGCTGCGGCCGTGGCGGACGCGCTCGACGCGCGCACCTTCCCCATGTCCGGCTGCACGGTGAAGCTGAGCGCAACGTCGCTGACCTACACCGGAAAGGCCGTGAAACCCTCCGTGAAGTCGGTCACCATGAAGATCGACGGCGAGAACCGCACGCTCGTTGAAGGCATCGACTACAAGCTGACCAACTCCGGCGTGGTGAAGGGAACGGGCAAGGTAACTGTGAAGGGGATGGGGCGCTACACCGGCACTGCCACCGCGAAGTACACCGTGTCGGTGAAGAAGCTGCCGGTCTACGAGCTGTACAACAAGAAGACCGGCGAATGGTTCTACACCACGAGCGCGGCGAAGCGCACGGCCAAGCTGAAGGCCGGCTTTACGGCGAAGGGCACCGCCTGGAAAGCGCCGTCGAAGTCGACCGTGCCCGTGTACTTCAAGAAGAGCGGCACCAAGATGCTCTACACGACCAAGAAGACCAGCCAGGGAGTCGCTTTCTACAGCTACGGCAACCAGAGCAAGGCCAAGCCGGTCTACCGCTACTACAACGCCAAAACCAAGACGTACCGCTACTCGCTCAAGAAGCTGACGTCGAGCGCGTACAAGCGCAAGTCCACGCTGTTCTACGCGGTTTAGGGAAACCGCGGTGTGACACTTCCCGTCAGACACAATCTGTCACACAAGCGGCGTTCGGCGTGCCGGCGAGCTGGCGCTGCGGCGGAAAAGAGTGACGCCGCTGCGCGGCTGCATAGGATTCCGCGCCTGACGGCGCGGCGGCAAGCTCAAGAGCTTGCCCTACGGATGGTGGCTGCGTTCGCAGGAGATACACCGCTTGGAAATCGTCGATAACGACTCGGCTCGTTTGAGCAGCCCTATCGGCACAACCCCCCGTAGGGCAAGCTCTTGAGCTTGCCGCCGCCGCGCAAGCGGCGGATTCTAAAGTAGCCGCGCAGCGGCGTCGCTTTTTTTCGCTGCGCCGCCAGGCGCGGGTCTTTACTCAGCCGCGCAGCGGCGTCACTGTATTCCGCCGCAGCGCCCGCTCGCCGGCACGCCGAACGCCGCTTGCGCCAGACCGCGCCTGGGCGCATC
>JAFUBE010000880.1 GCA_017460365.1 Eggerthellaceae bacterium | reverse complement strand
GGATAACGTGAAACCCAAAAGAAGCGCCGGGACCGGGGCCGGAGAACGCTCCGGCTTGCCGGTCCCAACTTCCTAACCCCCGCAGGGGCGGCGTCTGGTTGCGATTGTAGCACGCTTGAATGCCCCAGGCAAAAGGCACGCGCTCCATTGATTAGCGAGACCGAGGATCTACGTATTTGCTAACTAAAATTGCCAATATGATCACGCCTCTTGAATCTTCAAATACGTCACCTCGAACCGCTTCACGCGGCGCATAATCTGCATGCGGTTCTCGATGGCGAAGGCGTCGTTGTCGAACTTCTGCCAGATGTCGAGGCCGCGGTCGAGCAGGATGTCCCAGGTGTCGTCGATCTTCAGGTGCCGGGCGTGAATCGAGCCGGTGGTGTCGTAGTCCCACTCGAAAGTAAGTCCCTGGGGGTAGAGCGCGTCGGCAATCTGGTTCAGGTACACGTCCTGCTTCGAGGTCGAGTAGTCGTCGGGGCTCGTGAGCAGGTGCACCTTCAGCTCGGGCACCTTGTAGTCGAAGTGCGCGAGCGCCACCTCGAGCACCTCCATGAGGTTGCGGCACTGGTGGAACGCGCGGATGTAGGGGTCGACGATGTCGATCTCGCGCGCTCCGTCGAGGTAGGCGCCGAAGAGCAGCTCGTAGGACACGCCGCGCTGGTTCTCGCGGAACTTCTTCAGGCCGGTGAACAGCTCGGGTTCGACGTCGTGCGCGGCAGTGCCGTTCCCGGCCGAGCCGGCGTTCGCGCCTTCCCCGCCTGCCGCGTCCTCCGTAGCGGTGCCCGCACTAGCGCCCTCAGCGGCCTTCGCAGCAGACACGGCAGTCGCAACCTCGGGCCGCGCCGGCGGCACCCAGGGCACGAGGTCATGCGCATGGTAGCTACGCGGAAAGTCGACCTCCTCGAGCGTGGTCACCTCCTGCCACGCACCGCCGCGCGTCCGATACGAGAAGTCGACGCGCTCGAAGGTCTCGTCGATGCGGTAGAGCTGGTCCTTCACGCGCTTGCGCATCTCCATCGAAAACTCGATGATGTCGGCCTCCTGCTCCGCCGTGGCGTCCTTGCCCGGGAACAGGATCTTCATGAGCCCCGAATACGTCTTCACCACGCCGTCGCGGTCGCGCGTGGAAAGCGAGTCGGAAATCTCGAAACGCTCCGTGAACAGCCCCGAGTAGTCGAGCGCGCGCAACGAGCGCAGCGCCTCGGCGAGGTAGTCCACGATGAAGCCGTAGTCGCGGCTGAACATCTCGCCGCGGATGATGTCGACCTCCCAACCGGGGATGTAGGCGTGCAGGCGGTCGATGAACGCGGGGTCGTGGTAGACCGCCGGCAGGTCCTCGAACAGGTCGGTCTGGTTGATCATGTAGGCGACGTCGTGGCTCGTGTTGCCCACGAAGGCCATCGATGCCAGCCCGCCGAGCTGCTCGTTACCCCGGCTGAACGTCTTGTTGGCCATGTAGTTCTTCAGGATGTCGACGATGTCGGCCTTCGGCTTCTTGTTGGCTCCCGCGAACTCGTCGAAGGCGACGCAGTCCCAGAAGCCCACCAGGCCGATCTTGCCCGTCGAGTTGTTCACGAACAGCTTCGCGGGCGTCACCTCACCGCCCGAGATGAGGATGCCATGCGGGCTGAACTCGCTGAACACGTGGCTCTTGCCCGTGCCCTTAGGGCCTAACTCGATGAGGTTGTAGTTGCGCTCGCAATACGATATGAGGCGCGTGAGCTGGAACATCTTCGAGCGCCACCCGAGCTGCTCGGGGTCGAGCCCGATACTGCGGATGATCACGTCGAGCCATTCGTCGGCTGTGAACTGCGCGCGCTTCTCGATGTAGCCGTCGAGGTCGAAGCGGGCCATCTGGATGGGCTTTAGCTGCTTCAGCAGGAAGGGCGACTCGTCCTTCGCCTCGTTGGCGCTGTAGCCCAGGTCGGCGATGCACCACACGCCCGACACGAGCAGGCGCTCGTTGCTCTTCACCGTGTCGGACCCCACGAGCACATGCGCCACGCCAAGGTTCTCGAAGCTCGCCTCGTAGGCGTCGCGCTTCTCGTTGAGCGCCACCGACACCTTGTCGATGACGCGCATGTAACCCGATTCGCGGATCTGGCTGCGCACGAGCCCCGCCTCGGCGCGCTGCACGTAGTGCTTCGCCAGGATATCGCGCACGCGCTCGACGCCCGCGGCGATCTGCTCCTCATCGTCGGTCGCGCAGTTCTGACCGAGCAGGTACTCGAGCACGTAGCTCGGCACCGCGGCGTTACCCCGCACGAGCTTCACGAGGTCCTTGCGCACCACATATCCCGCGAACACGTCGTTGAGTTTCTTATCGAGTTCGTTCAAAACTTCCCCTCTTTCAAATCTGCTTTAAGCTTGCAAGGTGGGTGTTGGCCCGGCGCATGCGTGTTAAACTTTCCAAAAGAAAGGACGTCGAACGCATGCAGCCCAGCATCGACATTGAGGAAATTCGCGGAAGACTCCGCAGTGGCTCCGTTCGTTGGTCGGCGCATGCGGCTGCAAGGATGCTGCAGCGCGGCATAACGCGCGATGACGTTACGCACTGCATTTTGATTGGCGAGGTCATCGAAGAGTATCCTGAGTATTGGTTAAACCCGGCCAGCCTCATATTCGGCCTCGACTGCTGTGGTGAACCGTTGCATGTCGTAGTCGGCATCGACGAGGTAGCGCATATCGTAACCGCATACAGGCCTGACGCTGAAACGTTCATGCCCGATATGAAGACGAGGAGGTAGCGTTTTCCATGACGTGCTTCTATTGCAAAGGCAGGATGCAGGAAGGCACCACGGTATTCACGGTGCAGCTTGACACGTGCCTCGTGGTCATCAAGAACGTCCCCTGCCTCGAATGCTCGCAATGCGGGGAGACGGAGATCGCCGACGAGACCATGGTCGTGCTCGAGCGCATCATCGACACGTGCAAGAAACTCATCCAGGAGGTCGCGGTGGTCGATTACCGGCTCGCAGCTTAAGGACGACATCGCTCGCCTACTTCCAATCGCTCAGGCCAGTCACCTTGGCCAGGGCGTGGGGGAACTTGTTGTAGTTCACCTTCACGCCGTCGTCGAGGTCGATCTCGATTCGGGCGTGGGCGAGCTCGTACATGACGTCGCGCTCCCAGTCTTCGAGCTCCTTCACGCGGGCGCGCATCTTGGCGGCGGCCTTCACGTCTGCCGTGCGATCTGAGCGCTCCAGCATGCCGGCGCGCTGGTCGAGCTTCTCGCGGTAGGGGCGAACATACTTGCCCAGGACTTCGCCGACCGTGCTCGGGTTGTAGCGGTGCAGGTACACCAAACACGAGAAGCCCTTCTTGGGGCTCTGGAACATCCAGTAGATCGGGCGCTTCTTGTAGGTCTT
>JAFUBE010000099.1 GCA_017460365.1 Eggerthellaceae bacterium | reverse complement strand
CCTTCTGCAACTGCGGCCCCATGGGAGAACACGCCGTAGCCGGCGACCGACTCGATCGCATGGCCGAGCGTATGGCCGTAGTTCAAGCACTCGCGCACGCCGGCCGACTCGGTCTTGTCGCGCGCGACGACGCCAGCCTTGAACACGATGCAACGCTTCACGGCTTCCGCCGCCACCTCGGCGCCACGTTCGGCCAGTTCAGCTGCATGGTCGGACAGCCAGAAGAAAAAGTCGTCGGAATCGATGACCGCCGATTTCGCCACCTCGGCGCACCCGCAGCGCCATTCGCGCTCGGGCAACGTGGCCAACGTGTCGGTGTCGGCGCACACGAACGACGGCTGGTAGAAGGTGCCCACGAGGTTCTTGCCCTGCGGCAGGTTCACGGCCGTCTTGCCGCCGACCGACGAATCGACCATCGCGAGCAGCGTGGTCGGCACCTGCACGACGCGCACGCCACGCATGTACGTCGATGCGACGAAACCGGCCAGATCGCCGACCACGCCGCCGCCGAGCGCCACGACCAAGCAGTCGCGACCGAACGCGAGCTCTGCCATCGCCTGCCAGATTTCGGCGGCGACCTCGATCGACTTGGTGTCCTCACCCGCAGGAACCGCGATATCGGCCACCTTGAACCCGGCTTGCGAAAGGCTCGCCTTCACCTGCGCAAGGTACAGCGGCGCCACGTTCGCATCGGTGATGACGAGCGCGTCGCGAGCGCGGGCGAGCCCCTCGACTTCGCGCAGGTTCTGCCCGAGCGTCGCGATCACGCCGCCGCCGATGCGCACGGCGTAGTCGCGCTCGCCGGGCAGCTGAACGATTACCTTGGTTGCCATGTGATTTCCTCCCGGTCGTTAAGTCAGGCAGCGGCCCGCTAGCTCATCGCGAACCCGCAAGATGCCCTGCTTCTTCAGCAAGGAGAACGTCTCACGGGCAATCGAGCCCGTGCCGCGGCCAGCTGTGTCGATCGTGAGATCGGCGACTTCCTCGTAAAGCGGCAAACGCGAGCGGATTACCGATTCAGCCTGTTCGAGATCGCCGAAGAGCGGCCGCGTGGACAGATCCGAGATGCGCGAAGCAGCTTCTGCAGCTGTGACTTGCAGGTACACGACATAGCCTTCGTCGCGCAGAACGGCACGGTTTTCCGGCCGCAGCACCACGCCGCCGCCGCACGAGACGAGCAGCGGCTCGCCAGTCGCCAATTCGCGCAGCACGTCGGTCTCGATGGAGCGGAAACCGTCTTCGCCCGATTCGGCGAAAATCTCGGCCACTTTCATGTCGCATCTGCGCTCGATGAAGGCGTCCATGTCGACCGACGCCACTCCTGCGTTGCGCGCAAGCTTGCGCGCAACCGACGTTTTGCCGGCCCCCATGAAGCCGACGAAGAAGACCGTCTTCCCGAGCTCGTACGCGGGCTCCGCTGGCCCTGTCTGCGGTTTGCGGAAATCGAAGACTTCGGTCATCGCGCCACCGTCTTCAAGCGCTGCTTGTATGTGGCAATGTTGGTGCGGATGTCGGTCATGTTGTCGTGGCCGAACTTCTCGAGGTAGGCACTTGCAAGGGCGAACGCGACCTCTCCCTCGGCGACGACGGCCGCTGCGGGCACGGCGCACACGTCGCTGCGCTCCTTAGACGCCTTTTCGGGTTCGAGCGTGTCGAGGTTGACCGTGTCGAGCGGAGTCATGAGCGTGGGAATGGGCTTCATCGCGCAGGTGACGATGAGCGGGAGACCCGTGGTCATGCCGCCTTCGAGACCGCCCGCGTTGT
>JAFUBE010000879.1 GCA_017460365.1 Eggerthellaceae bacterium | reverse complement strand
GGACACAGCGAACTGTTGTCTTTACCCGTGCCATTCACCGTCCTGCCCTATCGTCGATTTGCAGATTCTACCTATATTTGCAGACTTCGCAGATTTTGCATATCCTTGCAGATAGCACGCATCGATAGTGGGTATGCCATGTTCACCAACCCGTTCTCGCCCATATTCGGCGGCAAGCCCGAAATCTTCTTCGGGCGCGAGGGTATCCTCAGGCGATTCGACCTTGCAATGACGGACAGCGGGAGCGAGGATCGCGCGCTCTTCTTCACGGGGACACGCGGCAGCGGAAAGACGGCGCTCCTCGAGCAGCTTTCCATTCGCGCAAAGGCGCGGCAGATGGCGGTTTTCGATTTGGGGCCAGAAGACACCGTCGCCCAATTCGTGGAAAGCCTTTCGGGCTACGACGGGGTCACGACGACCACAAGCCCCCAGGCGAGCGTGAGCGTCATGGGGTTTGGAGGCGCGCTGAGCGCCGGGTCTGTATCCAAGACCAGGCATCTCGGGCGAGAGAGCATGCAGTCGCTCCTCCTCGAGGCATGCGAGAAGAGCAAACACGGATTACTCGTGACCATCGATGAAGTTCAGAAGGTTCCCGCCGATGACGTGTCGGCGCTGTGCAACGCCTTTCAGATGGCATCCCGCAAGGGGAACGATGTCATGCTCGCCGTCGCGGGGCTCCCCTATGCGCGATTGAAGATAATAGAGCACGAGGGCTGTGCGTACCTTCGCCGCGCCTCCCATGAGGAGCTCGGCCTCTTCTCGTGGAGCGTCGCCTCGCAAGCCCTCGTGGATGCGTTCGCCCGTATCGGCGGGCTGTCGGTGAAACCCGCCCTCATCGACAAGTTGAACGAGGCGAGCTTCGGCCACCCGTACCTCTTGCAGCTCCTCGGCTATCACTTGGTCACGCTCGTCAACGAGAACTGCGCCGCCAAGACCCACGACGTCACGAAAGACGAGGTCGATGCCGCCATCTCCACTGCCGTGTTCGCATACGAGCGCAGGGCGCTGAAGCCGCTCATGGACGAGTTGCCGTCTACCGAGCGGGAATACCTTAGGGCGATGTCCAACCTGCTCGACAGCCAACGCCTGGCTTCGACCGAGGAAGTGGCGCGGGCGCTCGGCAGAAAGCAGCAAAGCCTGAGTCAGGCACGCGCCCGCCTCATCGGCAGCGGAATCATAGCCGCCCCCGAACGCGGCCGGGTCATGTTCTGCGTTCCCTACCTCGCCGACTACGTGTTAAAAGAGGATGACGAAGTCGATGCGACAACCGAAGCGCGCAAGCGCAGGGTGTGATATAGCTACGCCGAACACGCAGGGACGGGGTAAACGAGTTCGGAGGGAGCGCGTTTACCCCGTCCCTGCGTGTTCGAAAAGAAGAAATCGGGCGTGACAGGTTTTGCGCCCGGCTCGGCATGAGGAAACCGGGTCGGGCGCAAGATTGGCTGCGAAGAGCTCGGAGACGTTTAGAACGCGATCGAGCCCACGTTCACGTCGAGTTCGGTGGCGTCTGCCGCCATCTCGCGCACGCCGCCCTCGGCGCAGAAGCGCACCGTGTAGGCGGCGGGTTCCACTTGGTCGAACCAGAAGTCGCCGAAATCGTCGCTTTCGGTTTCGGCCACGACCTCGTCGTCTGCGAGCAGCTGGATCTTCATGCCCTCGATGATCTCGTCTGCCGCCTCGTCGTACACTTCTCCTGCCACGAAGCGCTTCGGAAGGTTCAGGTAGTAGACGTGGCTGCCGGGCGTGAGCTGCTCGGCAGCTGCGATTTCGTCGGCGAAGTCCTCGGCTTCGCCGAACCGCAGCGCGCCAGTGGCGCACACGTCGACGCAGTGCGGGACATCCCATCCGTCGTCGATGAGGTGGGCGCAGCCGGTGCAGCCTTGGCACAACCCCAGCTCCTCGTTCCAGTACACGCCGTCGAACGCGTCAGCGATGTCTTTGCGGCCGCGGCACGCCTCGGGGTCGAGCACGATCAGCCCGTCGTCGCGCTTTTGCACGGCCTCGGGTGCGAACTCGCGTATGGTCTCGTCCTGGGCGCCGAATTTCGGCACATAGCTCACGCGCACCTTCGGCACGGTGCCGCGGTCCTTCTGGTCGACCCGGCACCAGAACTGGCCGGTCAGCGGCTGCTGTGCAGCATAGGGCTCCCAGGCGCGGCCGCAATGCTCGTCCTTGCAGGCGACCTGGCAGTTGTGGCAGCCGCTGCACAGGGCACAATCGACAATGAATACCTTACCCATGGTTTATGCCTCCTCGATGATGCGGGCCTGGGGCTGCGGGCCCTCGGCCGGGTCGTATGCGCGGTTGAACGCCTCGGGGTACTGGCGCGCCAGCTCGAACACGTCCACCTTCTCGATGTCGGCCAGAAAGCCGTTCGTGACCTCGCCGGGGGCGTTCTTCGACGTCGTGGCGCCCGGGCAGATGAGGTTGTTGGCACCGCCGCGGTCGAGGCCGCCCGTGCCCGTCACGATGGAGTCGACGCGAGCGCCGTGGTCCTGGCTGATGGCGTGACGGCAGATGCGCTCGGTCACGATGGCGCCTCCGAGCACCGCGCCGCGTTCGTTGAAGATCCTCACGATGTCACCGTCGCGTATGCCTTTCTCGGCGGCGTCGAGCGGGTTGATCCACACCGGCTCGTAGAGGTATCCGTCGGGGCCCTTCACCTTGCAGTATTTGATCTCGCGCAACCAGACGGAATCGTCGCCCTGCGCGTGCACGCGGAAGCGCGGGTGGTTGGACACGACCAGGAACGGGTAGGTCTTGCCGCGCTCGTTGGTCAGGCGCTCGTGGTGCAGATCGCTCTCCTCGATCCATTGGGGAACGGGCGGACGCTCGCCGTCATCGCCCCAGTGGTCGGCGATGCTCGTCGAGTAGAACTCGATCTTGCCGCTCGGCGTTTGCAGCGGGTTGTTCTCGGGGTCCTCGTAGAACGCGCGCATGCCCACGGGATCGTCGGCCCAGTCGTCGCGGTAGCGCGCGGGCAGGTAGCCCTTCTGCAGGAACTCGCCGTAATCCATCAGCTGACCGCCGCCACCCAGGAAGTAGCTGCGCATCTTCAGCGTGTCGTAGGAAGGCGGGCCGAAGGGGAAATCCTGCTCGAAGTTCTCGGACGGCTTCACGACCGCCTTGCGCACGGGGTGGCCGCTCGCCGACTCGTCGATCGGCTCGGCAACCGGCGACATGTCGACCATCTCGGGGTAACACCACAGGGTGAGCAGCTCGTCTTTCATGCCCAGCTTCTCGGCGATGGCCAGCACCGCCTCGGAGTCGGACTTCGACTCGTAGAGCGGCTCGATGGCTCGCTCCTCGTTGATGGTCATGGGGTTGGTGGCGTTCCACGTGGTCGAGAGGATGTCGTCTTCCTCGAACTTTGTGTTGATCGGCAGGATGATGTCGCCGAACAGCGTGTCGTTCTCGAACCACGGATGCTGCACCAGCATGAACTCGATGGACGGGTCGCGCAGCGCCTCCTGCATGCGGTTGCCGCCGTTCCAGCACGTCGACCAGCACGGGGTGTCGGTCCAGAACATGTGGATGCGGCTCGCGCCGGGGGCCGGGTACTCGTACTGCGTGTACTGCGTCTCGAGCGGCTCGGTGCACACGGTCGTGCCATACCAGGTGAGCTTCTCGCCCTCGGGCAGCGTGATGGCGTCGGGGATGAGGGTCTGCGGGATGAACGTGACCAGGTCGGTGCCCGACATGTGGCCCGTGTAGCCGGCCCACATGTACGTGCCCATCTCGGTGTGGGGAATCGGGTCGTACGCCGGGTCGCCGAACAGGCCCCACTCGATGAACTTGAACATGTTGCGGCCGGGCATGCCGATGCCCTGCATGGCCAGAAGCGCGATCTCGAGGCGCGCCGGCTCGGTCGAGAACACGGAGCGGATGTATCCGCCGCCGTTGCAGTGCGCGGTCATGACGTTGTGCTTGGCCCAGTGGCGTGCGAGCGCCTTGATCTGGCGCGACGGAACCTGGCACTTGCCCTCGGCCCATTTCGGGGTCTTCGGCACGCCGTCGGTCTTGCCCAACACGTAGTCGCAGAACTTGTCGAACCCGGTGGTATGGGTGTCGACGTAGTCCTTCTCGTACGTGCCCTCGGTGATCCAGGTGTAGGCGACGCCGAGCCACAGCGCCGCGTCGGTGTTGGGAAGCACCGGGATCCACTTGTCGGCATGGACGGCCGCGCCGTAGTTCAGGTCGGGGCAGATGTAGATCTGCTTGATGCCGATTTCGCTCCAGAAGAAGCTGATGCGCGACGGACCCATGCCGCCCCAGCCGAGCGGCGTGGTCTCGGGGTCGCAACCCACGGCGATGACCGTGTCGGTGTACTCGCACGATTCCTTCAGCATGTTGGACTGCTGCGCCTGCTGGCCGACCGGCTCCATGCCCCACATGTGCTTGCCGCCCCAGTACCAGCCTTCCCAGCTGTCGGGCTGGCGGGCCTGCAAGGTGTAGCCGCCCAGCAGGTTGAGCAGCTTGGTGGAGCACCCGTGACTCGCGTGCATTTCCTTGGTCTCGCCGTGGCCGTCGCCCTGGACGTAAATCGACGTGTTGCCGTAGGTCTCGATGCAACGCGTAATCTCATCGGCAATGATCTGGGTGGCCTCATCCCAACTTATGCGCTCGTATTTGGACACGCCGCGGTTTTGCGTGTTGCGCTCGCCGTTCGGGTCCCAGTCGACGCGCTTTAGCGGGTACGGGATGCGGTTCTTGGAGTAGATGCGGTTCTTGTATGCGAGCTGCAAGGGGGCGATGCTCGTCTTGGTGCCGCATTCGAGCTTCTTGCCGCGCGCCTCGATCGTCCACGGGTTCAGACGCTCGACGGTGTACTCGTCTTCCATGCGCATCGGGCGGATGCGCGCGATCTCGCCGTCGATGATGTCGACCGAACCGGGGTCGGTGCCGCCGCCGAACCCGCACAGGCCCGTCGCCATGTAAACGGTCTTGTCCTTGGTTTTGGCCATAGCCTTTTCCTCCCTCTTCGAATGCCCCAATCTCCCCTTTTGCAGGGTGATTGCACCCATTGAAGATACGGCACTGGCGGGCGGACCTTACGCCCGTTCTCGTTAAGGGGAGTTTGCAAGATGTTAACCCCCCTACGACGGGAGAAGGAAATGGGCGGGCATGGACATGTTTGCCTAGGCGAACGAGAGGTTCTTGATCTGGCCGGGAAACATGAGGTACGGGAAAATGTCGTAGGAACCGTACTCGGCGCCGCGGCTTGTGCGCAGGTACTCTATAACCGGGCTGATCGGAGCTCGGGTGTCCTTCATGTAGGCTGCCACCACGGTACGCGTTGCGATGTCGTCCTCGATGCGCACCGCCACACGTCCGTTGCCCAGCCCGAAGAAGTTGACCATCTGGTCGGTCGAGAAGTGGCAGCGGTCGTTGCCGCTCATCGCGTTGAGGTAGCGACCCGACTCGACCACCTCGATGTCTGCGGGGTCGACTCCCGATGCCGCAGCGAGTTGGCCGTACCATTCGGACATGCCGGCCAGGCTATCGGTGAGGAACAGTTTCTCGCCGGCGAGCTCGACAAGTCGCACGGACTTACGCCCGTACAGCTTCGACGACCGGGGCACCGACAGGCACGCATGTTCCGCCTCGATCTCGACCGACTGCGCGCCAGCCGGGAGCTTGGTGGAAGACGGCACCATAATCAAGTCGTAGACGTCGTTCTCCAGGCCATCGCTCAACGTGCTCGGGTCCGCGATTTCCACCGCGAAGGTCAGGCTCGACAGTTCCTGCGCCAGGTGGGGCATCTTGAAATGGCTCTGCGGCAACGCGAAGTGGCCTATTCGCACGAGCGATTCGCCGCGGCGTTTCTCGTGTTCCACTTCGTCTTGGAGCACGGCTATCTCGTTCGAGATGTTCTGGGCGTGCTCCAAGACGATCTCGCCGAACGGCGTGATGACAAGCCCGTTGTGCTCGCGCTCGAACAGCTTGCATCCCAGCTCCGTCTCGAGCCGTTTCAGGTTTTGGCTCAGCGCGGCGCGCGAGACGAAAAGCCGCTTCGCCGCCTTGGCCATGCTGCCGCTTCGCGCGATTGCCGTGAACTGCTCGAGCTGGAATAGCTCCATCGTTGCCCCCTCTGGTCAACTTCAAGTATAGCGTTTGAGAAGGTGGGGCATGTGAGAAGCGCCGGCACCTGATACCGGCGCTTCTCAGGATCCTAGTAGGTGCCGTAGTCGCGAACAGTCCTGAACATGGCCTCGACGTTTTCGGGCTTGCAGTCGTCCATCGTGTCG
>JAFUBE010000878.1 GCA_017460365.1 Eggerthellaceae bacterium | reverse complement strand
GTCCTCGAGTTCCCACTTGATGGAGTTGATGCCCAGGCGATGCGCGATGGGCGCGTAGATTTCCAGCGTCTCGCGCGATTTGTAGATGCGGCGGTCCTCGCGCAGGCTGCTGAGCGT
The DNA here is from genome assembly GCA_017460365.1 of Eggerthellaceae bacterium. Lineage (GTDB taxonomy): Bacteria > Actinomycetota > Coriobacteriia > Coriobacteriales > Eggerthellaceae > UBA9715. The sequence goes on along the minus strand of JAFUBE010000878.1, from coordinate 1,486 downwards.
GCGCATGTTGTGCAAGCGGTCGGCCAGCTTGATGACGATGACGCGGATGTCCTTGTTCATGGCCACGAGCATCTTGCGGATGGTGGCGGCCTGCTCGTCGGTGAGGTTGGTCACCTCGATCTGGGTGATCTTCGTGACGCCTTCCACCAGCTGGGCCACGTCTTCGCCGAAGTTCTCGACCACGTCTTCGCGCGTGACCTCGGTGTCCTCGATGGTGTCGTGCAGCAGCGCGGCCGTGATGGTCTCAACGTCCATGTGCAGCGTGCCCAGGATGATGGCGACCTCGACCGGATGCGCGATGAACGGCTCGCCCGATTTGCGCTTCTGCCCCTCGTGCGCCTTGTCCGCGAACGCGAACGCGCGCGCCAGCATGTCCTCTTCCTCGTCGGTGAGGTAGCTGCGCGTCAGGTTTTGCAGGTCTTCGAAACGCTCGGCCGGCGTCTTGGCGCCAACGTCGCCGAAGCCGTGTTCGTGGGAATCAGCCACCACGGCAGTTTCGATTACGTCTCCGTATGCCATGTGCCATTCCCTCCCTTCGGGGTCTCATGCTGGCAATTGTGAAGCTTTCCAAAATCGCCAGCCTTCATGCTTGTAACCTTGTAATTCTATCATCGGCAGCGTTTACCGAAAACAGCCGATGAGAGACCGTAATTTCATAACTGGCAAGGGGCCGCAAGCCGCAGGGTTGCCCTGCCAGCTATCCTGCTAAACCCGATTTCGCTTCATCCGGCAGCTCCCGATGGAAGGAAAACGGGGTTACGGCATAAATTAGAGCGGACTACGCGCTCGGAGCAAGGCATTTGCCCTGTTCACGCGAAAAGGCGCCGCGCGAAACTACCGCGAAACCTCGATTTTGTTCCACCCGACAGCTTCCAGTGGAACGAAAACGTGGTTACGGCAATTCCCGGGCAATCGCTAGTTCATTCCGCTACATGGCGCAGCCGGGCAGGATGGGGCGTTGCACGTGCTGCTGCAACGACTCGGCGGGCTCGCGCAGGGCCCATTGCTTGAAGGTTTGGAAGATGGCCTGCTCGTCGAGGCCCTCGCGGTAGCGCACGCTGCTTTCAAGCTCGACCTTCGCAGCTTCGGGGATCACGCGCACCGAACGCGTGACCTCGCCCGACGTGTGAGCGGTACGCGTTTCCACAAGACCGAGCTCGCGGAACACGGCGATGGCACATGTGGCCGATTCCTGCGAAACGGCCGCCCCGCGGGCCGAAGCCCGGTTGGCAACGTCCACGTTGCTGGCCGTGAAGAAGCCCTCGCCCGCTTCCTTCTGGGCATCGCGCAAGGCGCGGTACACCTGCGCCATGCGGTCGCGATCGGGGGTCATGTCGAAGAGCACCCCTTCGTTCACCTGCGCGTCTTTGCGCGTGTACAGCAGATGCACGCCCGCCGGCGCACCATCGCGACCCGCACGGCCGCTCATCTGGTTGAACTCGATTTCGTTATAGGGCAGGTGGTAGAGCACCACGTGACGAATGTC
>JAFUBE010000877.1 GCA_017460365.1 Eggerthellaceae bacterium | reverse complement strand
GAGCTCCTCGCACGCGTGCGCGAGGAGCGACGAGCTATGGTGGCGGACGGCAGGCTCCGGCCGAGGGACGTCGAGGGCGACTCGTCCATCTTCCGCGGTGAGGATAACTCCTATTATGAACGCCTTGAAGATGGCCGAGTTTCCATGCTCGAGCTTGAATTGCCTTCAGTTCCGTCCTCATGGAGTTGGGCGCGATTTGGGATGATCTCGAACTACGGCTTCTCGTCCATCGTTTTGCCAGGCCAATTGAGTGATAGCGATTGGGTGCTCGATTTGGAGGATATCGAAAAGGGGACTGGAAGAATAATCAGGTTTGTCCAGAATCGCCAGAGAGAGTCATCGAGCTCTAAGAGGCCATTTGCCGAAGGGCAGCTTCTGTACAGCAAGCTTCGCCCGTATCTCAATAAGGTACTCATCGCCCCAAGAGACGGATACTGTACCTCTGAGATACTTCCAATAAAGCTTTATGGCGGGATTGCATCTGCATATATAAGGCTAGTGTTGATGTCGGAGTTCTTCTTGGCTTACGCAAATCGCTGTTCGTATGGCGTGAAAATGCCGCGTCTTGGAACGAGGGATGGGCAGAAAGCCCTGCTGCCCATCCCCCCATTGCCGGAGCAGAGACGCATCGTCGCTGCAGCCGAAGCGGCGCTCTATCAATGCGAGAGCATCACCATGTGATCACCTTGTCAACGATCGCCCTCTGCTCGGTCGCCGTCCTTCGCAGGTAGATTCTCGTCGTCTCGATGCTCTCGTGGCCCATAAGGTCCGCAAGCAAGGCTATATCGTTGCAACGCTCGAGGAAGTTCTTGGCATAGAGGTGTCGGAAGGAGTGCGGGTATACGACCGACTCCTCAATGCCGTACCTCCGTGCGTATTTCTTGAGCTGCTGAGAAATACCTCTTGGGGTTATCGGCTTGCCGTACCTGTTGACGAACAGGTACCCGCTCTCCCTGCCACTGCCCTCGAGCCATGACAGGGCCTCTTCCCTCAGCTTCTTCGGGATGTAGAGCCGCCTTAGCTTTCCGCCCTTCGAGTAGATATCGAAGTGCCCCTCTTGGACATGCTCGACCTTCAGCCTTGTCAGCTCGCTCACGCGCGCGCCTGTCGCCCCGAGAAACCACACCACGAAGTACCACTGGCTGTTGTCGTCATTCTTGAGGCTAGTCTTTAGGAAACGGTAGTCTGAATTGCTGATGACGTTCTCCAGAAACGGTTTCTGCTGTATTCTCACCGCCTTCAGCCTGAGGTGCTGCATGCCCAGACAATCGAGATACTTGTTCATTGCCTGGATCCTGAGGTTCACGGTCTTCGGCTTGAAGTACTCCATCAGGTAGCCCTTGTATGCGAGCAGGTTCTCCTCGCTCAGGCCGTCATAGTTCGCATCGAAGTACTCCACTGTCCAAAGGTATGACTCGATGGTGTTGGGCGAGAGGCCCTCTCCTCGTAGGTGTCGCTCGAACTCCTGGTGATTCATGGTCTACTCCTTTCGGTGATTTGTTCCAGGGGAGAAACCATGATTCCGCCATCTCCTATTATGAGAAGGTCGGAG
>JAFUBE010000876.1 GCA_017460365.1 Eggerthellaceae bacterium | reverse complement strand
CGGTTCGGCGATCACTCGAATCGCTTTGCGACGGCCCTCATCACGTCCTTGGCGATGGCCCAGCGGGAATCGGCGGTGACGTTCACGGTGATCACTTCCGAGGTCTTCGGGTCTGGCCTGTAGGAAACCCTCACCAGCTCGTTCGCGCCGTCGAACTCGTACCAGCACTCGCCGACGCAGCCGTTCGTCGCACTGTGCAGCATTCCGGTGAGCTCTTCCTGCACGAACCTCTGCTTCGTCAGCTTTTCGTCGTTCATGTACGCCATCGTTGCCGTCCTTTCGTCTTCGTGCCGATCGGGATAGGCGCAGCCCGTCGCCCTTGCACATCGGGGGAGGTCGCACCATGCCCCTAGACATCCCCACGCCAGAGAACGCAATCGGGTGAAAGGGAGGTAAACCCGAACCCGTGCGCCCATTCCGATCGGCGCGGCGCATGTCATTCGCCTACGACAGGCTTGCCCTCTGCGTCGAGCAGTGGAGTGAGTCCGCCATCGTAGCCGTGACTAATGAACAGGTACTGCACACCCGTCTCTGTGTCTGTGATGATGTAGGCGTTCATGGTGCTGGTCGCCGTTTTGAATCTCGCGGCCACCTCTCTGACATCCACACTCTCGTCCCTTGTGGTCATTCCACACCCACATAGGGCGAACACCAGCACCAGCGCTGTTGCGATGATCGCCCGCTTCATCTACTCCACCATCCCTTAGATGACGGCTTCGGGGCCGCGCACGGCCAGCCGGTCGAGCGGCCAGTTGAAGATGTCGCAGATGAGGCATGCCTTGTCGATGGGAATCTTCGTGCGACCCCTGATCCATTCGCGCACGACGTAACCCGTGACGCCATCAGGCATCATCGCTGCCAGGTCGTCGGGCGTTATGCCACGGTCGGCCAGCCCCGAATCGAGCCTGCGCCCCATCGCTTCGTAGCTGTAATCTCGGTTGTTCACTTCTCCACCATCCTTCTGCAATGATGTTTGCTTCGGGTACGTGGGTACTTGACCCTTGTCAAGTACCCACGTAAGATTCCTTGGCTTACCAAGGAATCTAATTACACTCTCCGCGTAACTGAAAGTCATTATTACCGCGTATTGCGTAACTGTCAAGGCAAAATACACGATTCGTGTAAAAAGATTCTCGGAGCGTGTATAATTGTGTTGGCGAAAGGATGCGTTATGAAACTCAGGATGAAGGAAATCCGCGTGGCGCGGAACTTGAAACAAGAAGAGGTCGCATCGTTAGCTGGTATGCCAGTTCGTAGATATGGCAGCTATGAGCGCGGTGAACGGGTTATATCCTTAGTTGATGCCGCTATTATTGCCGACGTGCTCGAATGCAGCCTCGATGAGCTGGTCGGCCGCGAGTGGCCGAGAGGTAATGTCTCTGCGCTGACCGCCGACGAGTCGTCGCTCGTCGGTTCCTACCGGCTGATGGACGCCGAGCAGCGGGCCCGCTACAAAGACCTCGCCGGCACCTTCGTAATTGCATCCGAAAAAGACGGCGCGAGCATCGGAGTCGATGCTGGAAGAAGCGCTGTCGTTGCTCGATAGTTGAAACGGCATATAGACAATAGAAGTGCAACCATTTGAGAGGGGCAGTGCAGTGGAGCTTGAAGGAAAGCGCTTTTCTCTGAAAGGATACTTCGCATATGGCACACATGAAGATGTGGCTGAACGCATAGAATCTCTCGGCGGCAAGGTCGAGAACGATGATGTGTTCATTGATTTCGGCGGCTTATATGCCTTCAAATATGACTACCTTATCATCGGATCGAAAAGCCGCGATGGTAAGCAGCCGTGGAACCCGACAGAAGCAAAAAGCCGTTACGAAGAAATCTTTCGAGAAAACGGGAAAGATATACCCATACTATTTGAATACGAGGTCGATGCCTTAAGCGGTCGTGCGGTTATGACACCTGAGCGATTAGAGAGAAGGCGACAAGATGCCGAAAATGCACGCATCCACCATGACGCCGTCAACGAGCTACGCGAAACCGCATATAAGGTTGTCGAGGACGGCGTAATCACAATTGACGAAGCAGTGGAGATCAAGCGCGCAATCTCCCGCGATTACGTACTCCGCAACGATCCAGTATTCCATCCGATTTATCTTCAAGTTTGCAAGTTGACAAAGAAATCAACACTTGATGCTGATGCCGAAAAGCAGCTTATTGACAATCTTCACCGTATCATCGACCCAACATGGTGTACCGACGGTGAAATCTTCGAAGAGATCAAGGATAAGACGTTTTGCCTCACTGGTGATTTCGACTATGGATCGCGTAAAAAGGTGCGGGAACGTCTCGTGTCGCTAGGCGGTGAGGAAAAGTCTGGGGTATCGCGGACGCTCGACTATCTAATCGTCGGCACGAAGGGAAGCGAAGACTACGCGTATGGGAACTACGGATCGAAGGCGAAAAAGGCAATGGAGCTTCAAGAGCAAGGCTGCGCAATTAAGATTGTTCCAGAGCGCGAATTTGGGCCACTACGAAGCTAAAAGTTGCGCCGGCCGTCTAACTTTGGCGGTTACGGCCGGCGCGTGCCTTGAACGCAACCGAAGCGCACACCACATCATGAAAGGCGAGCATGCGCAGCGATTTGAAAGGCGGTTACATTATACATGGCAAGCAAGCGAATTCACACGGATAGCGAAACACCTGTACGCGTGGCGGTATACGCCCGCTTCTCATGCGACAAGCAGCGCGACGAATCAATCGAGGATCAGGTTCG
>JAFUBE010000875.1 GCA_017460365.1 Eggerthellaceae bacterium | reverse complement strand
TGTCAGTGCCAGATTGAGGTGACCATCCCGTAAGGGGGATGAAAAAGAGACGTTCTAAGGCGCTCACGACTGGGCGCTTTTTTGTTGTCCATAGAAAGGAAACAAGATGCATAATTACAAGGACGCTCGCGACGCCGCGACCGTCACAGACGGTGGCACCGTCAGCGGCTACGCATCCACATTCGACCGCGACCCCGATGCATACGGCGATATTGTAGCTAAGGGCGCGTTTGCCGATTCGATCAAGCGGTGGGAGAAGGTGGGCAAGCCCATCCCGCTGCTTTACGGCCACAACACCGAAGACCCCGAATACAACATCGGCAAAGTGTTGCATATCGAGGAAGACGAACGCGGCCTTTACATCGAGGCCGAGTTCGACGCCGACAACCCGAAAGCGCAGTACGTGCGAAAGCTCGTGAAGGAAGGGCGGCTCTACCAGTTCTCCTTTGCGTTCGACATCCTAGACCAGTGCGAAATTAAGCTCGAAGACGGACGCAAGGCAAACGAGCTGTGCAAGCTGGACATATTCGAGGTCTCACTCGTGCAGATTCCAGCCAACCAGCACGCCGAGGTGACCGACGTGAAAGAAGACCGTCTCGCGCAGGTGCGAAAGTTCGCCGAGACGATGGAGAAGTCTGGCAGGCGTAATAGCAAGGCAGACGAAGACGAGCTGAAGCGAATCGCAGACAGTGCACAACAGATTATCGAAGTAGTCAACGGCCTCATAGACGAGGTCGAAAAACCCGAAGAAGAAGACGAGCAGGCCAATGCGGAAGAGCCGAAAGCCAACGCAGAAGAGCAGCGAGCCGACTTCTCAGGGCTTGTTGACGAGGCAGAGAAGCTACTGAAATACATTAAGGAGTAACGACATGAACCTGAAAGAACAGCTCACGGCAAAGGCCGAGTTTATCGGCGATCTCAAGCTCGAAGTCGAGAACGGAGACGAGCAGGCGGCAGAGCAGCTCGCCGAGGCCATGGAAGAGGCGAAGAGTCTGAAAGCGCGTATCGACGATGCTGAGCAGGCAGAAGAGCTCTTGAAGTCCATCAGCACGACGAGCTACAACCACGTGGACGCCGACGAGACCAAGAGCGCCACGCTCGGAGAGTTCGCTGCAAAGAACATCGACTTTAGCGCCATGCGCGAGGGCGCATCCAAGAGCGCAGGCACGGGCTTCGGATTCAAGGCCAACACCGACGCGCACACGAGCGTCGGCATCGAGTACCTCGACCAGAACGTCGTCGATGCCATCCCTCGCGACCTCGTTTTCCGCAACTTGTTCGGCTCAGAGACGATCTCCGGCACGAGCCTTAAATACTTCGAGCTCGGCGTCACCGAGAGCGCTCCTGCAAGCGTCGCTGAGAACGCGCAGAAGCCGCAATTTCACATCCCGTACACCCCCAAGACCGTATCGCTCCAGAAGATCGCGGGCTGGTACTGGGAGACCGACGAGCTCATCGAGGACAACGCATTCCTCAAGAGCAGCATCGACAACCGTGGCCTTTTCGAGCTAGACAAGGCGGTCGAGAGCTACCTCGCGACCACGCTGCTCGCAACATCCGGCATCCAGACGCTCTCCCCCGCAGGCTCCGCGCTCGCGGCTGATGACGTGTTCAAGGCCATGATGAACGTCAAGAGCGCCACGAACTACGATGCGGACGCGATCGTCATCAACCCTGCCGATTATCAGGCGCTGCGCCTCGCGAAGGACAGCAACCTGCAGTATTACGGCGGCGGCTATTTCTACGCGCCTTACGGCAATGGCGGCACTCAACAGCAGCCGAACTTGTGGGGCATCAACACCGTCGTCACCACTGCTGTCAACGCTGGCACTGTTCTCGTCGGTGCGTTCCGTCCTGGTGCGTCTGTCGTCACCAAGAGCGGCGAGGGCGTGCGCGTCGAGGTCGTCACGGGCGACCACGACGACCGCACGAACAACCGCGTGACGGTCATCGTCGAAGAGCGCCTCGCGCTCGCGACCCGCCTCCCCGCAGCGTGTGTGAAAATCGCCTAGTAGCCAGGCGGCGAAACCCGAGGGGGCGCACCATGCGTCCCCTCATCTCACGAGAGGGGCGAAAATGCTCAAGAAGTACGAATACAACGGCCTTACATACCAGTTCGAAGAGGGCCAGCAACCTGTCGGCGCTGTCGAGGTCAAACAGGCCAAGACAGCCGACAAGGCAAGCATGCCCGCGAACAAGGCCAAGAAGGCCGCGACGAAGTAAAGAAGGGTTAGACATGCTCACGCCATGGGGTTACGAGGTTGACGAGCTGCCTGCGCTGGTCTCCGTGGGCGATTACGCGTCCATGACCGGCAGGCCGACCGACACTGCCACCGAAAGCGCGCTAGACGCTGCGAGCGCGGCCATCCGCAATCTATGCGGCTGGCACGTCGCGCCCAACATCGAGTGTCACGCGGAGCTGACCGCAGAGGGGCGGATGGTTCGCGTCCCCGCGCGTCTGCTGACCGCCGTGCATTTGGTGGAGGATAGCGGCACGCTGCTCACCGAGGGCGAGTTCGAGGCGCACAGCAACGGGCTCCTTCGCCGTACGTGCTTCAAATCGTGGGCGAAGGGCTGGCAGGCCGTTAAAGTGGATTATCACGCTGGATTCGAGCTTGCGGCATGCCCCGACTTGCTGGATATCGTCATGCGTATCGCCGATGGCGTCTCGTCCATTCCGATGGGCGTTGCGTCTGAAACGGCTGGCAACGTCTCGATATCGTACAGCGCGACCGCATCCGCCGTCGCGGCACAGCAGGCGCAAGCATATGCGCCAGCTCTGCGCCAGTACGCATTGGTGGGCGCTCATGCTGCATAGATGGTGCAATCAGACGGTCACTGTCATCCGCGCGCCAGAAAAGGTGGAGCGCGGCTCCGTCATCCGCGACTGGGAGAACGCGCGCGAGCATGTCGTAAAGGGCTGCTCCGTGCAGCCCACGGCATCGACGCGGGATTTCGCGAAGCGCGAAGAGCAATCGACCGCGCAGTTCCACATGTTCGCCCCGCCTATGGCAGACATAAAGCGCGGAGACCGCATCAAGTGCGACGTGGGCGGCGAGGTCGTGACGTTCGAGCTTGACGGCGTGCCGTATCAGCGTTTCTCGCCTACTGGGCGCGTCGATTCGACGCAATGCGATCTAATCGTGTGGGAGGGCTGATTCGTGGCCACAAAAATCAGGTTCGAAATGAACCACGACGGATGGCGCGAGATTCTTTGCTCGCAGAAGATGGCCGATGCCTGTAACGCCGTGGGCGAGCGCATCGCTTCTGAAGCTGGGCAAGACTTCGCATATTTCCCTGCGACGTTAAGCTATGGCGGCGGGCGTGTCGGCGGTTTCGTTCGTGCGCAATCAATCGAGGGCATGCTAGCCGAGGCTACTGGCAAAGTGCTAACAAAGGCGGTGCATGCGTGATGTTCAACTGTGAGACAATCGACATCGAGAATGCGCTGTACGAGTACCTCAGAGCTCTGGGCTATCGCGTGTATGCGCTGCCAGTTCCTGAAGAACTCGGTTCTGATTGCGTCATCGTCCAGCGTACGGGCGGCAGCGAGCGCGCATATGTGCAGGATGTCCACCAGGTAGCGTTCGATTGCTACGGCGAGACGAAAGCGGCTGCTATGCAGTTTGCAGACGGACTTACCCGCGTAATTCGCGCGATTGTGGGCAAGCTCGGCGGCGTGGCCGTGTACGACTCGACCATCATGACGCTGCCCTACGACAATCCAGACCCCAACCACCACACGCTAGAGCGCGCGACGTTTTCCGCGCAGATCGTGACGCGCGTTAAGCACGTCTGACCAATACATCAACAACTACAGAAAGGGGCTAATCATGGCTCTTGATGCTGCAAAGGTGCTCATCGGCACCGCTGACCAGCAGACCACTACAGGCGCGATTCGCAGCGGCGAGGTCGTGTCTACCATCCCGGCAACATTTGCCGCAGCGGAGACGGCTGCTAATGCCCTGTCCGATTCTGGTTATGTTTCCGAAGACGGCCTAGAGATGGGCAATGACTTCTCGACTAACGACATCCGCGAGTGGAACCACAACATCGTGCGCAAGGTGCTCGACACATTCGACAACACGCTTACGTGGTCTCTCATCCAGTTCGATGAGGACAGCTGGAAACAGGCGCTCGGCGAGGAATACGTTGAGAAGACCGCAGCCACCGCGACGCACGGCGAGCAGCTCCACATCAAGCTCGGCGCGCACCTGTCCCCCGTCCAGTCATGGGCGTTCATGCTCAAAGACGGTGACACGCGCGTGATTCTGTTCGTACCGCGTGGACAGATCACGACGTTGGACTCAATCACGTTTAACGCGACAGACCCCGTGGCTATTCCCGTCACGCTGTCTTGCTATGACGATGGCACGGGCGAGACGTGCCACATCTTCATCGATGACGGCAAGACCACCACGACGAGCAATCCGTAATTGCCGAAGTGGGAGGAAGACATGCGAACACTCAGTGTTAAACCCAACGAGTACCTGGAGTTTCGCATCTGCGATGACG
>JAFUBE010000874.1 GCA_017460365.1 Eggerthellaceae bacterium | reverse complement strand
TCGCTATCGTGGATATCAAGCAGATCGCAATTGTACGTTGGCTCGCCCACTACGCCGTCGACGATGTACAGGAAACCGACTTTGGGGTGAAAGACGTGGAGCAATCCGTTGAGCATCTCGTCGAGGTACAGGATTTCATCGAACAGCCCCATACGATCGATGCCCAACGCCTCAGCAAGAGGAACTTCCTCCTCGCTCGTAGACGCAGCTTTTGCAAGCTTCACCATTTCGAATACCAATTTAATGTTTTCCTTAACCTCTCCGTAAGAGACAAGGAAACACCTGGGCTCGTAATCACCCCAATCATCGTTTTCAGCGCACACGCGCATCCGCTTGTACTCTTCTTGCCAGAGTAGCTTCGTGTCATAGCGATTGTCCGTATACCAGCCAATAGGATTAACGAATGAATCAGCCAGCTCGATCATCGCGTCGATGTCAGCAACTGACTTTCGACCGAATTTCTCGACGTTAATGAACTTGTTGTATTGAGCCATTTCATCAATATTGCCTGCCCAGCTGTCAAAAATCATTCCGTATTCAGTCATGAACTCAGCTAAAGCATCGGGATCATCAGCGTTCAGGTCCTTGAGCTGATGATTGAAAATCTCCGAGGGTAAATCATCGCGGTAGCTCTTAATGTCTATGCCCTTTTTGTAAGGTGCCCACATATAGTAGAAGCCAATAGCTTCACCATCGCTGTTTCTCAGAACCTCGACCTTGCCAAGCGACCACAGGACGGGCTTGAAATCGTCGTAAATGTTTGCGACGCGCCGAACGAGCACCTCTCTGGGCTCTTCGTAATAGTCGAATTCGGGGAGCTCGTTGCTCTGGGGCTTGGAATCATTCACTGCGTAACCTCAAACGTAATATCTCGCGTGTAACCGTAAAACACCCTTGTTTCAGGTTACTAACCACTTTACCATGGTATCTGTACAAGCGCAATGACCAGTATGGGATGAAAGGAAAAAGATGCGCGAAATGATACCGACGGCGCTTTCGAAGTACCGGGAAGCACGGGGCATGAACCGCTCGGATCTGGCCCGCGCAACCGGCATGCAGGCGGGGACGATCGCCTGGATCGAAACGGGGAGGTTCGTGCCGTACCCCTCCCAACTGCAGAAGATTGCCGAAGCTCTCGACGTGGCTGACCCCGAGTCGCTGCTCGCCGAGATTTCCGAAGTGCAGGTGACATCTTAATGGCCAACATTCCTCACATAGCATCTTCCGGGATGTTCGAGGAATACCCGGACCTCTTGACCCCGAACCACCTCTCGGAAATCACCGGGATGACGGCCCATTACATCCGCAAGATGTGCCGCAACGGAGACCTGCCCGCCGTGCAGGTCGGCAAGGCTCGCTGGTACGTCCCGAAATGCCGTTTCATCGAGTACGTCATGGGTGGTGAAGGTGAATAAGCCCGCGTACATAGCCGTGGAGCCCGAGGGCGTCGCCGAGTGGATGGCGGCGCTCGACCGCTGGGTGCTCTGGAAAGCCGAGTTCAACGGAACTAAGTGGACCAAGGTTCCGTATCGCACGACCGGGCGCGGCAAGGCGTCTTCGACCGATCCAAAGACCTGGTCAAATTTCGACGATGCGGTAGAAGCATACACTGCAGGTTTGGGAGGGTACGACGGCATCGGGTTCGTGCTCGGCGATGGCTACGCCGGAATAGACCTTGACCACGTCATATCTGAAAACGGCCTGGACGATCAGGCTGCTGCCGTGCTCGAGATGTTCGGCGGCTGCTACTGTGAGAAGTCACCCTCAGGCGACGGCTACCACATCGTGTTCAGGACTGACTACAACAACCCCGACCATGTGCGCAAGCTGGAGCCTATCGAGTTCTACACCAAAGGGCGCTACTTCACCGTCACGGGATGCTCCCTCATGAGCGAAACGCAACCTGCGGAATTCGTCGAGGCCGCAACGGTCGAATTCTTCCATGACCGTTACCTGGCGAGCAAGGCTTCTGCGCATATCCAGCCTGCCGTTCTGCCGACCGGGCATAGCGCCGACGTCGATGGCGCTACAGACGAGGAGCTGCTGTACGTATTATTCGAGAAGTTTCCCGGCACATGGGAGCTTTATAACGGGGACACTACCCGCTACGACAACGACGACAGCAGGGCCGACCTGGCACTGTGCGGGGCGCTCGTTAAGGTCAGCCATGGGGATATCGCTCGCGCAGATGTCCTTTTCCGCAACAGCGGCCTCTATCGACCGAAATGGGATGAGCTCAGAGGAACCGAGACGTACGGGCAGATAACCCTCCGTAAAGCCATGAACGGATACGATCCGGCGAAAGCGCCCAGGATCGCAGCGGCCAAACCCATCGAGGAGCGCCGCGACGAGCTTTCATGGGTGTTCGAGGATGGCGACCTCCTG
>JAFUBE010000873.1 GCA_017460365.1 Eggerthellaceae bacterium | reverse complement strand
TGGAGTGAAGTTACTCATATTCTATCGCACCAAGAGGGCGTGACACGTACCGTCAGACACGAAGTGTCATTTTTTGAGGGAGACATGCCGGAAAGCAAGCGCCACCCAAAAAATGACACTTCGTGTCTGACGGTAAGTGTCACGCCATCTTGGTGCGATAGAATATGAGTAAATTCACTCCATATTAGCAGCAAGAGCGGCGGGAGCGGTGCATGAGCGATTCGGTTTTGGTTTCGGGGGCGACGGGGTTTCTCGGGTCGGCAATCGTCGAAGAACTGCTGGAAACGGCGCCCGGCCTGCGCATATACGTGCCCGTGCGCGGCCGGGGAAATCGCACGCCTGAGCAGCGCCTGACATCGCTTTGGTGGGAGCGTCCGGCGTTGCGCGAAGCGCTCGGCACGCGCGTCGTTGCGGTGGAAGGCGACATCGAGCGCGAACATCTGGGCTTGGCGCCCGCGCGATACGACGAACTCGCCCGCGAAGTGTCGTGCGTGTTTCACGCGGCGGCCGAAGTCGGCGTGAACCAAACCCGCGAGAACTTCCGCAGCGTGAACGTGTGCGGCACCAACCACATGCTCGAATTCGCGAAGCGGGCTGCAACGCTTGGCGGGCTGCAGCGCTTCGTGCATATTTCGACTGCGTACGTCGCAGGTCGCCAACAAGGGTCCCTCCCCGAACCGCGAACCGCATCTCCCCAGTTCAACAGCTTGTACGAGCAGAGCAAGCACGAAGCCGAACTGCTCGTGAGCGCGTATGGCGCCGAAGGCGTGCCCTATGCCATCGTGCGGCCCGCGCAGATCGTCGGCGACTCGCGCACCGGGTTCATCACGACGTTCAACACGCTGTATTATCCGCTCAAGATGTACCTGAAAGGGCGCTTGCGCATAGTGCCCGCGCCGCGCGACCTGCGCGTGAACATGGTGCCGGTCGATTACGTCGCACGTCTCGCGCGCCGCGCGGCAACCGACGAGGCAGCCTGCAATCAGGTCCTGCACGCGGTCGTTCCGACCTCAGACCAGCCGACGCTCGACGAGCTCGTCGATGCGGTGCGCGAGTGGGCGCGCGTGAACCTGCACGTGAACCTGCCCGCACCGGTCTACCTTCCCATCCCCGCGTTCGCAGCGCTCGGCCGGGTGCGCAACCTGCGCGACGATGCGCGTCCGAAGCGCAAGGGCGCTTTGCGCAACCTCGCCGTGCTCGCGCCGTATTTCTACGAAGACCGCACGTTCGAAACCGCGCGCGCCCAGGTCGTCGCAGGCGGCGAGCACCCACCCGCGTGGCGCGCCTACTTCCCGCACCTGCTCGAATACGCCACGCGTCGCGGTTTTTTGAACCACACCGACCGTACCGTGTACGAGCAGATTCTCACCCGGTTGCGCGCTGGCGCATCGACCCGCGTCGACTACTTCGACGTCACTGGCGAGAGCATCGAAAAACGCGCAGGAGCCGACGTGCGCGCCGAAATCGAGCGCATTGCCAGTGCGCTTATCGCAAGCGGCATACACCAAGGCGACCGCATCGCAACCATCGGCGTGAATTCGGTGCGCTACTTTGCGCTCGATGCGGCAATCGGCCTGGTCGGCGCCGTGAACGTGCCGATTTACTACACATCGCCGACCGACGACGTGTACGCGCTTGTGAAAGCAAGTGGCGCCAAGGCCCTGTTCGCCGGCACCGACCGTATGCTCGACGAGCTCGACCTTGCGCGCCTTTGCCCGACGCTCGTGGCGATGGGCGAGCGCCGTAGCCGCAGCGACCTGCGCGAAGGCATAACGCCGTGGTCCGATTTCATCGCGCGCGGCACGGTGAAAACCGCGCTTCCGTGGGTGGCCCCCGACGCCACGGCCACGATCCACTACACGTCGGGCACCACGGGGGTGCCGAAAGGCGTGGTGTTCGACCAGCAGCAGGTGCGGTGGATGGGCGAGGTCATGCCGGCGGTGCTCGATTGGCGCACGCGCAACTCGCGCAAGGTGCGCTACCTGTCGTTCCTGCCCATGAGCCACGTGGTCGAAGGCATCCTAGTGGCGTACGCGCCCTATTACATTCTGGCCGACATCGAAATGTACTATCTCAGTGATTTTCCGGCGCTCGCCGGCGTGCTGCCCAAGGTGCGCCCCAACCTCTTCTTCAGCGTGCCGCGTTTCTACGAGAAGGTGTGGAACCAGTTCGCTGCGAGCGCGCCGGGCCGGTTTTGGGTCAGCTTGCCCGACAGCCCTGCGAAACGCTTGCTCGCGGTTCCGCTGCGCTATGTCATTCTGCGCCGTGCGGGTCTCGACCGATGCCGTCAGCTCATCGTGGGCTCGGCGCCCATCGGAGGCGAACTGCTCGACTCGTTCCGCAGCCTCGGCGTCGAGATCCACAACGCGTTCGGCGTTACCGAGGCGCCGCTCATCACGCTGTCGCGCCTGGGTGAAAACGAGCTTGGCAGCGTGGGGCGGCTGCTTCCCGAAACCGAGGCGCGCATCGGCGACGACGGCCAGGTGTACATCCGCGGGCCGCAGGTCACGCGCGCATACGACGGCGCAACCGAGCCTGCGGTCGATGCGGACGGCTGGTTCTGCACGGGCGACATGGGCTCGTGGTCTGCGGCTGGCAACCTGCAGCTCAACGGCCGCGCGAAGGAAATCCTCGTCACCTCGTACGGCAAGAACATCGCGCCGCAGAAAATAGAGGTGCTGCTGAAGGGCATCGACGGCGTGAGCGAGGCCATGGTCGTCGCCGACGCGCGCCCGTTCACGACCGCGCTGCTCTGGCTCGAAAACGATGTGGCTTCCGATGGCGCCGCTATCGGCAGCGCCGCTATCGGCAGCGTGTTCGATTTCGCTGCGCTCGACGATGCCGTGCGGCGCATAAACGAGCAGCTATCGCATCCTGAGCAGGTGAAACGATGGATCGTTGCGGCGCGTCCGCTCACGGTGGCGGCCGGCGAGCTCACGCCGAACCTGAAGGTGCGCCGCAACGTGGTGGCCGATACGCGCGCCGAGCTGGTCGATGCGCTGTACGACGGTTGGGGCGATTCCGACAATGCGGGCGACCTGCTGCATCGCGGCGAGGCGTCGTAGTGTTCTCCGCATTCGAAACCCTGCTCGATCACACGCCGCCCGCATGGGTGCGCCGGCTCGAAGCGACCGTGCTCATGCGCACGTTCGCGCGCGCCTTCGACGTGGAGCCGCCCACGCCCGCCACGTTGCCTGCGTTTCGCGAGTTCACGGCTGCATGCATGGAAGCGGCGTCGGTCGATCCCGACATCGCCGCGCGCTATCGCGACCGCTTGGGGCAAGCAGCCTACGCTCTCGGCGCGCGGGTGCGCGTGCTTTTCGCCGTGTGCCCGTCTCAGGCGTTTCGCGTCACGCGCTTCTTCTACCGCGGCATTGGCATAGAGCTTACGGGCGGCTTGCCGGGCAACCTGTGGTTCGGCCCCTGCTACTTCGCCGCGCGCTACACGCCGCACGATTGCTGCTTCATGTCGGCGTTCGACGAAGGCTTCATGCGCGGCATCGTCGGCGATGCTTCAGATGCGCTCGTGTTCGCCAGCCGCATAACCGAAGGTGCCCCCTGCTGCTGCGCCCGTTTACAATCTGGGGCCTGACCCCTTTTGACTCATTGGGAAGGAAAGAGCATGCGAAAAGCAATCGTAGTGGGAAGCGGAGCCGGCGGGTGTATGGCGGCCAAGGAACTCGCGGCTGCGGGTCTGGCGGTCACGGTGCTCGAGGCGGGGCGCACGTTCAAGCCGTTCGCGTTCGACATGGGCGTGTTCGAGCTGGCGCGGCTTGCTGGCCTCTTCTTCGACGAGCGTATGATCTCGCTGCTGTTTCCCGAGATGCGCATCGACAAGGCGCGCGGCGACGGCTCGCTCGTGCACGTGGTCGGACGCGCGGTCGGCGGCACGACTACGCTCGCCACGGGAAACGCGCTGCGCTACGACCGCTACCTGGCTGATCTCGGGATTTGTCTCGATGCCGAGTTCGCGGTACTCGAGCGCGAGGTGCCGCAGACGACCGACCACCGCGCTAACTGGTCGCCGTTAACGGAGCGCCTGTTCGACGCGTTTGTCAACCTGGGCCTCGATCCGCAGGTCACGCCCAAGTTTATGGAAGACCCCACCCGCTGCGTCGCCTGTGGAAAGTGCGTGCTCGGCTGCAAGTTCAATGCGAAGTGGACGGCCGACAAGCTGATCGAAGGCGTCGACGGGGTTACGGTGAAAACGGGCGTCGTAGTCGAGAGCGTCATCATCGAGGGAAGGCGCGCGACCGGGGTCGTGGTCCGCCGCGGGCCGAAGCGCGAAATGGAAGCGGCAGACGTGGTCGTGCTCGCTGCTGGCGGCCTCGGCACGCCGCCCATCTTGGAAGCGTCGGGCATTCCCGCTAAGCCCACGCTGTTCGTCGACCCGGTGCTGTGCGTCGCCGCGCCATGGGAAGGCGCGGGCCTCGACCGTCAGCTTCCCATGCCGTTCGTGTCGCAGCAGCCCGATTACATCTTGTCGCCGTACTTCGATTGGCTGAGCTTCTATTTCAACAAGGGCTGGCGTGCGCCGTCGGGCGACATCGTGAGCATCATGATAAAGATGGCCGATGCGTCGGTCGGCTCCTACGACGGCCGCCACCTCGTAAAGCCGCTCGTCGACTCCGACTGGGAAACGATCGCGCACGCCGTCGACGTGTCCTACGACATTCTGGAAGAAGTCGGCGTGCCACGCGATCGAACGTTCTTCGGCACGTTGAATGCGGGTCATCCGGGCGGCTGCTTCCCGCTGACCGAAGCCGAGGCCGGCTCGCTGCATCACGCCGCGCTGCCGCAAAACCTGCACATCGCGGACGCAAGCTTGTTCCCGCGCTCGATGGGCAACCCGCCGATCCTCACCATCATGGCGCTCGCCAAGCGCATCGCTCGCAACGCCGTTCAGTGAGCACTCTAACGTAATCGGCGGATCGGGCGGCTGATCTCCTGCGTCGCGCCACGCAAAGTGGTGCAAAATCCTGCCGTCCGGCATGCGGTGCGCCTGTGGGATAATGGTCGGGTCGGATATCCCTGTAGGAAAGAGATCGCCATGAGACGATTCCTTGCAGGCCTTTTGAGCGCCGTGCTCGTTGTCGGGCTGATGCCGGTACCGGCGTTTGCAGAACATGAAGCCGTCGGAGCGACCGGTCTTGTCGCCGCCCTCGCGGACGGGGGCATGGCGACGCAGGATGCCGAATCGGGTTCAGGCTCCACGTTCGGTCCGATTTCCGACGACAAGGGCAGGCAAGACCAATCGCTCTCGCCTGATTTCAAGGCACAGTCCATCGGGGTTGGCGGGCATGGAGCCAGTTTCGACCCTGTGATTTCACCGCATGACCCGAAAACGTTCGTCGTCGACTGCGACATGGGCGGTTTGTACGTCACGCATGACGAGGGCGCTAACTGGGACATCAAGAACTGCGGTGGGCGTGTGTGGGACATCAAGGCGAACCCGCACGTTGCGGGAACGTTCTACGCAGGCGGCTCGGGGCTTTGGCGTTCGACCGATTACGGCAATACTTGGAAGCTCCTCTGGCCGGATCCCGAAACGGTATACGCAACGCCCACCAAGCTGAAAAACACGCGCACGTTCTACTACAGCACGGATACGTATCCCGATGAAGACCAAGTCGAGGCGATAGCCGTCGATCCGGCCGACGGAAGCCATATCGTCGTTCTCACAACGGATTCTCCGAACTACACTTCCTACGGCGGAAAACCGCTTGCGCGCAACGTCTACGAGTCGGCGAACGGCGGCGCAAGCTTCGAGCTCGTCGCCAGCTTCGATCCCGTGCTCGAGTTCGTCGACCGGACAGTCGCCGTGAACAACCACGTGTTCATCGAGCCGGCGGCAGGTGCGAGTGCAAGTGCAAGCCGTATCGTCGTGTCCGACCCCGATGGCGTTTTCGCGGTGAATCGCAGCACCCAAGAAGCCGCTCTTCTGTATGCGCCCGCGTCTGGCGAGCGGCTTATCGATTGTGCCCAGGTTCGCGATGATGACGGTATGCATTACGTCGTGCTCGAGACAGCGAACAGCGAAGGCGATGCGGCGCTCGAAAAGCATACGCGCATTCGCCTCTGGCACACGACCGACTTCGGCAATGCGGAGGCGGCGGTCGACCTCACCGACGAGATGGTCGCCAGCCTGCCGCGCGTATATTATCCCGATATGGAACTCGTGAACGGGCAGAGGGTTCTGAAAGGCGACGAATACGAGATCACGGCACATAACGCGATCGGCATCTGCGCGCCAGCGATGGACCGTATCTACCTCGCTTATCGAACACGTGATGCGACAGATCCGAACATTCCAAGCTACCAAGGCATCAACGGCCTCGTGACCTATGATGCGACGAAGCCGGAGGGCAGCCGTTTTGCATGGACATACGGTCTGCGTCGATGGTGGAAAGACCCGACCATTCGCACGACGCCCGATCAGAACATGCTCATGGAACGCGGCCATTGCGATGCCATGTTCACGATGCTCGGCATGGCGGCAGATCCGAACGACTCCAAACGGCTCGTGCTGACCACGCATTCGACCCTGCTTTTCTCGCCCGACATCGACTACGAGAAGCTCTACCAGGCTGCGTCGAATCGCTATTACGTGAATCTCTATCCGCGTTATGCCCGCTGGGTCGAGGCAAATCCCGATTACGAGAACGATCCCGGGATGGCCCGCACGCGTTCGACGGGGCTCGAGGTGACCGTTTCCTTTTGCATGGCGTCGGACCCGTTCGACCCCAAGCACCTGACGCTCGGCATGGACGACGCGGGGCTCGCGCATTCATACGATGGCGGCGAAACCTGGTACTCGTTCTACCGCAACAGGCCTCAAGGCACGGTCGACACCGTTGGCGACCTCGTGTTCGACGAAGGGCGAAAGGGCGTTGCCTACGCATCTTGGCACGCTTCCGGACTGTTCATGCATGCGCCCGAAACGAGATTCCTGAGAGACAGGGGACAGATAACGCGCTCGACCGATGGCGGAAGAACCTGGCAGTCGTTTTCGACGGGGCTTCCCGAAACCGCCGCCATCACCGACATCGAGGTCGTCTATCCGCGCGATGCGGCGGGCAACATCACCGATGGGGAACGCACGATCTACGTTGCGACGATGGGATACGGATTCTACGTGAGCTACGATTCGGGCGTTACGTTCAAGGAGATGAACGCGGGCATTCCAACCGTCGAGACGAACGGCGTCGACTGCGTATGGTCGCGTCATATACAGGCGACCGGAGACGGGCGCATCTTCGGCACGACGCAGTACTCGAGCCTCGGGCCGGCGAACAAGAACGGTTCGACCACCTACCATTCGACGCAGGACGCGCGCACGTTCGGCAACGTCTGGGAATGGGATGCGAGCGCAAACGGAGGGGCCGGCATGTGGGTGCGCCTGCCGCTCAACATGGAAGGCGGCGTGTACGATGATGAAACCCGAGCGTATTCCGGCGGCGTGCAGCTGCGCCAACCGAGCGGCATGTGCTACGACGAGTACACGCGCACGTTGTATGTGACGGGCCAATGCTGTTTGGGGCCGTCGTATGGCGGGGTTATGACGAATTTCGGGGGCGGCCTTTACGCGTACACGAGTGCGGCGGGCGCGGGTGTGGGCTCAGGGGCTGTGAAGGCGGTCGATGCCGCAAGCCCTCTGCTCGGCAACGAGCGGAACCTGGTGAGCGTCGGACGCGACTCGTTCGGGCGGATGTGGCTTGCGGCCGAAGACGGCGACGTGTACGTGAACAGCGGGCAAGACATGTCGACCGGCTGGTCTCAAGTGCTCGACGATGCGTTTCGGATGTGCGACAAGCTCTGCTTCGGGCGCGACGGCAACGTGTACCTCACCACGAGCGGCATCGGCTCGCTGCGCATCGAACCGACGGGCGCGGTGAATCTCGCGTCTGCGGTCGTGTCGCTGTCACGTGCTTCCTACACCTACGATGGCATGGCGCACGAGCCGGGTGTCTCGGTGCGTTTCGGGTCGCGCGAGCTCGTGTGGGGAAGCGACTACGCGGTTTCCTATTCGAACAACGTCGAGGCGGGGACGGCGAGCGTTACCGTGAAAGGAATCGGCGCCTATGGGGGAGAGCTGGTTCGCACGTTTGCAATCGAGGGAGCGCCGCCCGTTGAAGGCGGGTCGCCGGGTGCCGAAGGCTCCGACGAAGACCCGGCGCCATCCGACGGCGTGACGCCTGGTGTCGATCAACCGACGTCAGAGCCATCGGGAGAAACCGAAACAGAAACCGAGACTAAAACCGAAACCGAAAACACGTCGCTTGCGCAAGCTGCAGTGTCGGGTGTTGTGCACAAGACGTACACAGGCAAATGGCTCACGCAGTCGCCCGTCGTGCGATTGGGCTCAAGGGTGCTCACGGAAGGCGAGGACTATGCGGTGAGCTACCTGAGCGCCGATAGGGGCGTCGTTCGCACAAAAGGGGTCATCAGCGCGGGATCTTATTACGTCAGGGTGACGGGCAGGGGAAGCTATGTAGGCAGTTCTGCGGCGGTAAGGTTCGAGGTGGCTAAAGCCAAGCAGGCCATTTCCGCTCGCCACAAGGTTGTGAAAAGCTATGCGGGCAAGAAAGTCGGCAGGAAACGGCTCCTTGGCGCAACGAAGTCGTTCAGCTTGAGAGAGCTTGCATGCATATCGGCCAAGACGCCGGTGAAGTTCAAGAAATCGAACGCCGCCGGCGGCAACAACATTAGGGTTCACGAAGATATCGGCCGGGTCACCGTGCTGCGGGGGCTCGCGAGAGGCACCTATAACGTGAAAGTGAAGCTGAGTGCCGCCGAGGGCGCGAATTACAGGCCAGCGGCATCGAAGATGGTGAACGTGAAAGTGCGCGTGAAATAAAACCACCGGTGGCGTGCCGCCTCACATCAGACACGATGTGGCCCATTCCGCACTTGATTTGCCGGGTAGCGCGTCTTCCTGCGGGATGGGCCATGTCGCATGACGAGAAACGGTGCGCTGACGTGCGGACCGCTTCCTTCCGTCGCGTTTGCTATTCGAACGGGAATCGGTAGTCGAGGCCGAGCTTGTCGCGCAGCTCGATGAACTCTCGTTGCACCGACTCGCCGACGGGCACACCCTTGTCCTTGCGGTCGAGCCAGGCGAGGTATTCCTTCTCGCCGGCAGTGTAGATGCGCTCGTACCCCGGTGCTTTCTTGGAAGCGCGCAGTGCGCGGCAGATGTCGCCGGCGATGCGGCGGAACTCGTCTGTGCCGACGAACGCATCGGGGTCGACCACGAAGAAGAAGTGCCCGAGTCCGTACATCTGCGGCGAGCCATCGGCCGCCACGCCGGTGAGCGACTTCATGAACTTGCCGCCCGCGAGCGCCGCTGACAGGATCTCGACCACGGCCGCGTAACCGTAGCCCTTGTAGCCGCACATCTCGTCGCCGGGGCCGCCGCCGAGAGGCGCGAGCGCTGCCGTGCCGTCGACGAGCATCTTCAAGATCTCGTTGGAATCGGTGACCTCGCTGCCCTCTTCCACGACCACCATGCCGGCAGGCGTCGGCTTGCCGGAGCGCGCCCCATCCTCGCTATGGCCGCGCTGCACGATCGAGGTCGCGCAGTCGAGGCAGAACGGGAAGTCCTCATCGGTCGGACTCGAGAACGTGAGCGGGTTGGTGCCCAGCATGTTCTCGACGCCG
>JAFUBE010000872.1 GCA_017460365.1 Eggerthellaceae bacterium | reverse complement strand
ATAAGCCGGGCCGTGTCCGTTTAAGCTATGGAAGGTTGCCGTGGTTCGTTACTCGGCAGCTTCCTCGGTCGCGGGAGCCTCCTCGGCAGGAGCAGCCTCTGCGGGAGCAGCCTCCTCGGCAGGAGCCTCGGCGGCCTCAGGAGCAGCCTCCTCGTCAGCCTCGCGACGCGGCTTGCGAGCCGGACGCTCCTCGACGACGACGGATTCGTCGATCTCGATCTCGATGCCGAGCTCGGCGGCGGCGGCCTTCATCGACAGGCTGATGCGACGACGCTCGGGGTTGATCTCCATGACCTTCACCTTCACGACATCGCCCACGTGCACGACCTGAGCCGGCGCGTCGATGTGGCGCGGTGCCATCTCGGAGATGTGCACCAGGCCGTCGGTGGCCTCGCCGAGCTGCACGAACGCGCCGAAAGGCACGATCTTGGTGACGGTGCCGTCGACGATGGTTCCGACCGGATAGCTCTCGACGAGCTTGACCCACGGATCGGGCTGGGTCTGCTTCAAGCCGAGCGAGATGCGCTCGCGGTTCAGGTCGACGTCGAGCACCTCGACCTCGACTTCCTGACCGACCTTCACGACCTCGCTGGGATGGTTCACGTGGTTCCAGGACAGCTCGGAGATGTGCACCAGGCCGTCGATGCCGCCGAGGTCGACGAAGGCGCCGAAGTCGACGATGGAGGACACGGTGCCCTTCAGGCGCATGCCCTTCGTGAGCTTGGCGAGGATCTCGGCGCGCTCGTTCTTGCGGCCTTCCTCGAGCAGCACGCGGCGGGACAGCACGACGTTGTTGCGGTTGCGGTCCATCTCGATGATGCGGGCCTCGAGCTCGGTGTTGAGGTACATGTCGAGGTCCTTCACGCGGCGCAGGTCGACAAGCGACGCGGGCAGGAAGCCGCGCAGGCCGATGTCGATGATCAGGCCGCCCTTGACGACTTCGATGACCTCGCCGGTGACCGGCTCGCCAGCCTTGAACTTCTCTTCCACGGCGATCCAGCTGCGCTCGTACTCGGCGCGCTTCTTCGACAGGATGAGACGGCCGTCCTTGTCTTCCTTCTGCAGGACCAGCGCCTCGATCTTGTCGCCGACCTCGACGAGCTCGGAGGGATCTGCATCCTTGCGGATAGACAGCTCGCGTGCCGGAATGACGCCTTCGGACTTGAACCCGATGTCGACGAGAACCTCGTCGCGCTCGATCTTCACGATCGTGCCGTCGACCAGGTCGCCTTCGTCGAATTCGGTGAGGGTGCCATCGATCATCTCGTTCATCTGCTCGTCGGAGATTTCGGAGAAGTCGATGACATCGGGATTCTTGATGTCGGTCAAAACGGACCCCTTTCCTAATCGGGGACCCGTCAACATGATTGATCCGTCAGTGCACCATGTTCGCTTCGCTGAAGCTGCTTGCGGCTGCGCAACAAACATGTCTCGGGGGCCAATATTTACTTACTCGCAGGCCTATTCCTGCAAGCGTTGGAAGTATAGCACGCATGCGGCCGTAATACCGCAGCCTGCGCGTTTTCTGCACACGAGCGTTACCCGTACGAACAAGCCGCCCCTTTCCCGCCGCGCCCGAAGCGGGGCATTAGCGCGCACTACCCCACTTTCTGCCAGACCCGAAGCGGGGTAGTTTCTCTGGTGTAAAACTGCTTTGAAAACTACCCCGCTTCGGGTCTGGCAGACAGAGGGGTAGTGCGCGCTAATGCCCCGCTTCGGGCGCGGCGGGAAAGGGGCAAACGCAATTCCTTAGGCTTTGCCTTCGACGAGCTCTTCGGTTCCATCGGAGTAGATGATCACGGTGTAGCCATTGGCGTGGCCGTCGCAGGGCGGAACGTATTCCTTGCCGACGACGGTGGGTGCCTTGGCGGCTTCGGCAGCCTGGGCGGCGGCTTTAGCCTCAGCGGCAGCTTTGGCCTCCGCGGCGGCCTGGGCCTCGGCTTGAGCTTGGGCCTGGGCGGTGGCTTCGGCCTGGGCCCGCTCTTGCTCCTGCGCGCGGGCCGCTTCTTGCGCCTCGGCTTCCGCTTTCGCCTTCTCTTCGGCTTCGGCACGCGCTTTTTCCTCGGCCTGGGCCTGGGCGGCGGCTTCTTCGGCGGCTTTCTTCGCAGCCTCCTCTTCGGCGGCTTTCCGCGCAGCCCTCACGTCGTCTTCGGAGCTCACCAGATCGGCCGTCAGGATGTAGCCCTCCTTGCCGAGCGCCCGCACCTTCGAGTAATCGCCCTCGGACCCGACGAGCTTGGCCACCTTGCCGATGCTGACTTTGGCGAGCACTTTCCCATTAGGATCGGGAGTCTCGAGCAGCATCGTTTCTTTGGCGGCGTACAGCGCATCTTGCAGCGAACTCGACGACGACTGCTGCGCGCTCGAACACGCGCTCAGACATGTGCACGCAAGCGCCAACGACAGCGCAAGCGCGAAAACCCTCTTCACCATGTCAACCCCCTTCGCGGCAGCCGCTCCAAACGCCTAGAACAGCTGCAATTCGAACGTGTTTCCCGATTCCCGCAAATCGGATGCGGGAAGAAGAACCTGGAAGCGCTCCTGCGACGTCTCGGCGTCGCACACGCCGAACGCCTCGTACACGCGCTCGCCGTTCACGCGCACGGCGATGAAGTCGCCGGGCAGCGCTTCGACGGGAACGGAGCCCGTCACCTTCACGTAATCGCCGAGCGTTTCTTGCTCGACTTCGACCGGCTCGTATTCGCCGATCGGCTGGTCGGCTTCGGGCACAACGGGCGCGCACATGACCGGCGCGTTAGCCGCCATATCGCGCATGAAACGCTGCGCCCGCTCGATGACGAGCGCATCGGCCTCGTGCGCGTCGAGGTCGATCGCGAGCTGATAGGGCACGCCGCGGCTGAAGTACGCCCGGTCGTACGCCTCGGCCATGAACGGCAGCAGCGAATTGCAAAACGAATCGCGATACATCACGAGGCTGCCAGCAGGGTTCTCGGCGACCGACGCGGTTTCCACGCGCGGCGAGAAGTTGCTCTCGGCCGCATTGCGGTACGCATAATCCTGCTGCCCGTAGTCGAACTCGGCTTCGGGAGCGGGCGCTGCCGGGTACAGCATCTTCTCGAGGTCGCCGACGAAATCGTCGCGAAGGCTCGGCTCGACATCGAAGTAGTTGCGGTGGTCGTGACCCATAGAGCTCATGATCGCATCGGCGACGAGCATCGCGCCTTCGTTGTTCCAATGCGAATCGCTCGCGTGGTACAGCACTTTGCCTTGGTCGGCGAGAAGCGTGCGCGCATCGATGTAGTTCACGTCCTCGCTGGCCAGGTAAGCCGCGATGCGGTCGAGATTCGCGTCGCCGACCTTTGTCTGGCAGTTATACGGCATGTTCGCACCGTACAGCGTGTTCTTGTTCGGCGCGATCGTGAACGCGAAGTCGATGCCGCGCGCAGCCGCATAGTCTTGCACGAGCTTCATGGAATGCGCGATGTCGTAGAGCGCACGATCGCCGAGCTGGCCTGTGCCGCGGAAATCATCGACCGAATCGCCGTAGTAAAGCCAGCCGTTTGTCCCGCGCACGACGCTTTCGTTGGGCGACACGCCAAACACGCTCCCCTCCACCACGGCGGCAGCGGTTACCCATTCGTTCCTGAAAGCGAAATGGTCGTCGAACCAGCTGCCCGCATCGCTGAGCACGTTGAAGTTGAAGCTTCCGTCGGCAGCAGCAAGCGCCGGCGCCGGCGCTGCGTCGGAATCGGACGATTCTTCGCCACCGCCGAACAGCAGCCCGACCGAAGGCGCCAGGCAGAGCGCGGCCACGACCGCGATATACGCGATTGCCCACGGCTTCGATATGCGGCGCCCTTCTTCCATAGCTCCTAGAACCTAAAGTAGATAAACGGATTATACGTGCCGGTCGCCAAGCTGAGCAGGCACAGCACCAACAGCACGACCGTGACGGCCCACGACGCCCGCTCGAGAGCGGCGTGAGCGCGCAGGCGGCCGAGAAGCGGCATGCAGGTAACGCAGCCAACCGCGAAAACCACCAGGTTCAGCGGCGTGAGCTGCGACAGCACGAGCGCCATCTGCGCCGGGTCAAACGTCCAACCCGCAAACATCGTGGCGACCCAGAAGAAGCCCTGGTCGATAGTCTCCGCGCGGAAGAACACCCAGCCAACGAGCACGACCACGACGAGGTACACATGCCCGAATGCGCGGCGAGCCCGGCTCGCACCCTCGCCTGTGCCACCGCCCCTACTGAAGAACGGCATGTACTGCTCCAGCAACTGGAACGCGCCGTGGTACAAACCCCAGAACACGAACGTCCAGCTCGCGCCATGCCACAGGCCGCACAGGAAGAAGACGACGATGCGGTTGAACGCGGCGCGGGCGCGCCCTTTGCGGTTGCCGCCAAGCGGAATGTAGAGGTAATCGCGGAACCACGTGGAAAGCGAGATGTGCCAGCGGCGCCAGAATTCGCGGATCGACGTGGAAACATAGGGGTAGTTGAAGTTCTCCTTGAAGTGGAAGCCGAACATCCAGCCCAGGCCGATCGCCATATCGGAATACCCGCTGAAGTCGAAGTAGATCTGCAACGCATATGCCAAGACGCCCATCCAGGCGCCGAGCGCGTTCACGTCGGCGGCGGGCGCGGCGAACATCGTGTCGGCCACAACGGCCATGTAATTGGCGACGAGCACCTTTTTCGACAAGCCCACGATGAAGCGGCGAAGCCCGCGCATGAAGCCGTCGAGCGTCTGCATGCGTTCGCCGAGCTCTTCGGCCACATCGTGGTACTTCACGATGGGCCCGGCGATGAGCTGCGGGAACAGGCTGATGTACAGCAGGATGCGAACGAAATTGCGCTGCGCTTGCACTTCGCCGCGATACACGTCGATCACATACGACATCGCCTGGAACGTGAAGAACGAAATCCCGATGGGAAGCGCGATCTGCGGAACCGGCATGCTAAGACCGGTGACGGCGTTAAACGAGCCAACAAGCCAACCGGCATACTTGAACACGGCGAGCACGCCGAGGTTCTGCACGACGGCGCAGGCCATGACGAGCCTGCGATGCGCCTGGGCGCGCTCGAGCAGTAGCGCCCATACGTAGTTGAACAGCGACGAGGCGATCATGAGCAGCACGTACACCGGCTCGCCATAGGCGTAGAACACCAGGCTTGCAATCATGAGCAGCACGTTTTTGGCCCGCAAGCCGGGCATGAGCCGATACAGCACGAGCACTGCCGGCAGAAAAACGCACAGAAATGAAAGCGAGCTGAAGACCATGTATCAGGTTGGAGGTGCCGTCCGCCGTGCTACAGGGTTACCGTGGCGTACGAGACCTTCGACTTCGAGAAGCCCTGGTAGACCTTCTTGATCTTGGCGTCAGACTTCTTGGTGCCGCAATACTGGCCGAAATCGCCCTTCTTTTTCGACACCTTGCTGATGTAGTAATTACCGGCCGATGCGTCGTATAGGTACGTGACTTTGCCCATGGTAACCTCGACCCACGCATGCCGATTGTTGAGCTCGCCACTGTAGTTCGCAGCGCCGACCGCCACCTTCACGGTAGCCGCCTTGCCAAGCGCCCGTTTAGCCGTGACGGCGAACAGAGCCGCGTAATGGTAGCAGCTCGCTTTCTTGCTCGTGTACGCATCGACCGCGAACTTCTGGTAGGTGTCCTTGAGCGACGAGACGAGAAGGGTGTTGTAGTAGGCCTTGTTGGCGTTGCCCTGCGCCGCCGCCCAGAACGTGGCATAAGACTCGGAAGAGATGAGCTTGCCACCGTACTTGCCCTTCGGCGTGGCGATGTAGGCGAAGATCCTTGAGAGCCTTTCCGCGCCCGTGCCCGACGTCGCCTTCGCGGCCTTGATAATGGCGTCGGCGTCTTTCTTGGCGGCCGACTTAATCGCAGAGGCTTTGGTAGCGCCGAACTTCATGGCCGCCTGCGTGCCGAGCGACGCACCCGACGCGGCAAGGTCGCCCGCCTGCGCACTCGCCTGCGCCGGAGCTGCAAGCGATCCGACCGAAAGCGTTGCCGCCACAACCGCCGCAAGCGCCAGTGCGCCCGCTTTACGTACCGCCTGTGCCACAGTTTCCCTCATTCCAATCATTACATCCCCCGTTCCCCAAGCAACAAACCGTATCGTGCTCCATTATAGGGCTACGATGCGGCCACGATGGAGCGGATGTACTCGAAGGAGCCATCGCGCGCCACCATGTCGGTCGGCAAGTCGACGACGACATCGCCGCCCGAACCTTCGGCGGTATCGTCTCCCGCCGAATCGGCATCTCCGCCATCAGAAGAATCGGCGCTCGGCGGCGCCTCGGTTTCGCCGCCCTCGTCGCCAGGAACATCCGGCTCTTCAGGCGCTTCGGGTTCTTCTTTTTGCTCGGCACGCGCGGCCTCGATAGCGGCGTCGAGAGCCGCGATTGCCTCTTTCACGCTGGAATAGCCGGCTTTCTTGTACATCTTCTCCACAGCAGCGGGACGCGCCGTGACGATCGAGAAATGGGCGTACTGCCAAAGCCCGTCGTAGCCCTTGATGTCGCAGCTCTTCGAATACAGCTCGCCCTTCAGCTTCGCGCCGGCCGCGTCAAGCGCCCGCCGCAAATCGAGTGCGGACTTCTGCCGCTTGGCATAGCCCTTGACCGCGGCATTCAACTGCGCGGTGGCATCGGGTAGGTACGTTCCCGCCTTGTCGGCGGCATAGAACTCCTTGCCCATGAACCTTACGCCCGTAAGCAGGCAGCCCGTCTTATCGAAACGCAGCATGTCGCCTTCGAGCCACTCGCCGTCCTCGCTTGCAACCGCCTCGCCTTTCTTGTTCACGCGGTACACGCGCTTGCCCACCGTAACCAGCTTGTTGGCTTTGCCCGAGGCCTTCTGCAGTGCTCCACTGCTGCCGAAAACATAATAGGTGCCGTCGACCTTCGTGCTATCGGTCGCCCGCACGCCGTCTTTCGCGAAATAATAGCGTTTGCCGCCGATGGTCTTCCACGTCTTCTTCAAAACGAGGCCGTTCGCTTTGGCGTACTTCTTCTTGTTGGCCGACCAGCCAGGTGCTGCCTTGCCCGATTTCGTCACCTGGTACGACTCTTTGCCCAGCGTCACGATGCGCTTGCCGGATTTCGTGCTCTTCTGCAGCACGCCGGTTTGGCTGAACACGTAATACGAGCCGTTCACCTTGGTGGAAAGCGTTGCGGCGGCACCGTTTGCCTTGAAGTAATAGCGCCTGCCGTCGATGGTCTTCCACGTGCTCTTCAGTTTCTGACCGTTATTGTAGTAATAATACTTACCGCTGATTTTCTTCAGGCCGAGCGAGCCGGCATCGAGCAGCGCCTGCGACACCTGGGCATGCTTGTTGTGGCTCGCACTGTACCGCGGCACGCGGAAGCGGGCGGTCGGCGTCGTTTCATAGGTACCCGATGTGGCGCCGTAATACATGGTGCCTTTCGATTCGTAGAACAGCGGGTCATACACGGCATTGCCGATCATGGCCCAGCAATGGCTCGGCGCATAACCTGTTCCCCACGAGTCGATGCACACGTCAGCAGGATAGCCGATCGCAGCCGCGAGGTACGCGAACGCGGCGCCGTCGGAGTGGCAGTCGCCGCCTTGGTTGTTGAAGTGGTAGCGCGCATAGACGGCCGGCCAGTTCGTCTGATACGGGCTGAAGTTCTGGTGGATCGCATATGACTTGTCCTTCACCCACGCAAACGCCTTCCACAGCTTGACTGAGCTGGAATCGCTCTTGCTCGAGATGCTGTCGACGATTGCGCGCGCCCAGATGTAGGTATCGAAATCATAGGCGTCGTCGCCGGTCATGGGCTTAAGGTTGCCGTAGAAGTATGTGCCGCCGTATTTTGCACCGAACACCTTGCCGCTCGGCTCGATGAAAAACGTCGCGCCCGACACCGCGATGTCGGAAGTCCGCATGACGCCCTTCGCGTTGAAATAGTAGTACGAACCCTCGATTTTCTGCAGCCCGACGACCTTGGAGCCGTTCTTGAAGTACGCCCTGCCCGCACCCGTGTCGCGCCAGCCGTTCGCGCTCGCCTGCGTGGTCAGCTGAGATGTGTCCGCGTCGGGCATCGCCACCATATACGGCGTTGCCGCATACGCAACCCCCGCCGAAAGCGTCACCGCCAAAACGACGCCGACGATAGCCGCCAAGGCGCGATTCCCCCAAAACATGTTAGCTCCCGTCCGCTCCCTCGAATGACAGCCCCATTGTGCCACAACAAAGAATCCGGGGAAACCTTTCCCCCGCTCCGAACGCGGTGTGACACTTCTCGTCAGACACGATCTGTCATTTTCGCGGTGGGACCTGCGGTAAAGGAAGCCCCACCGCGAAAGTGACAGATCGTGTCTGACGAGAAGTGTCACACGATGACATTAAAGACGCGTATCCGCGAAACCACCCCGCTTTGGGTCTGGCAGTAAGTGGAGCGGCCCACTTGCGAATGAAAGTCGATTCTTCTCCAGCCACCGCAGCCCCCATAGGGGCGCTGACGACCTGGGCGTTAATGACGCGCTACCGAGAGGACGGCGTCGGCAATGCCGACGGCGTCGAGGCCGAGGCCGGAAAGGAGCTGGGCGGGGCTGCCGTGAGGCACCACGCAATCGTCGATGGCGAGCACCTTCACGGGAATTTGCAGGCCTCGCTTAGCGAGGACCGCAAGTACGCCTTCGCCTGCGCCACCCGAAAGGATGCCGTTTTCAACGGTTACCACAAGACCCGTTTTCGCAGCCGCGACGATGGCATCTTCGTCGAGGGGCTTCACCCAGCGCATGTCGACCACGCGGGCCTCCACGCCCTGCTCGGAGAGTCGTTCGGCGGCTTCAAGCGCACTCGCAACACGGTCGCCGAAAGCGAGAATGGCCGCATCGCCGCCTTCGCGCAGGACGCGCGAAACCCCCACCGGCAGCGTTTCGGGATTGCTCGGCGCAGGCACGCCGACACCCGCACCGCGCGGATAGCGTACCGCCACCGGCCCGCCGATTCGCAGCGCCGTGTGCAGCGCATTCGTCAACTCAGCCTCGTCGGAGGGGGCGAGCATGCGCATGTCGGGAATCATGCGGCAATACGCGATGTCGTAGATGCCGTGGTGCGTCGGCCCATCTGCGCCGACGACGCCGGCGCGGTCGATCGCGAAGACGATGTTGTTTCGCGCAAGCGCTCCGTCGACGATCACCTGGTCGAGCGCACGCTGCAAAAACGTCGAGTAGATGGCGACCACCGGCTTTAAGCCGCCAATGGCGAGACCCGCCGCCATGCCGACGGCGTTTTCCTCGGCAATGCCCACGTCGATGAAACGATCGGGGAATTCGCGCGCGAAGCCTTTCAGCCCCGTGCCCGACCTCATGCCCGCCGTAATCGCCACGACGTGCTCGTCGACGCGCGCCTCGCGCACGAGCGCATGGCCGAAAACGTTGGTGTAGCTCTCGGGGCCGGCAATCTTCTTGGCGGAGTTGCCGGTTGCGATGTCGAAAGGCCCCACCCCATGAAATCGTTCGGGGTCTGCCAGCGCAGGCGCGTAGCCGGCACCCTTCTTCGTGACCACGTGCACGAGCACGGGGCCGTCGGCCGCCAGCGCCGTGCCGATGATATCGCGCAAATCGTCGATGTTGTGACCATCGATAGGAGGCGTACAGATGATGCCGAGCTGCTCGAACATCATCGTTTCGGGGATGAAGAACTGCTTGATCGACTCTTTCATATTGCGCCCGAAGTCGACGAACGCGTTGCCGAGTGCGCCGCTTTCCTCGAGCATCTGCTGCGAGCGGTCGCGCGCCTCGCGGTAGGTCTGCGACGAGCGAATAGCGCCGAGATGCCTCACGAGCGCGCCGACGTTGCGCGAGATCGACATCTCGTTGTCGTTCAAGACGATGACGAGCGGCAGTTGCAGCTGGCCAATCGTGTTGAGCGCCTCGAACGCCATGCCGCCCGAAAGCGACGCATCCCCGATGAGCGCGACGATCTTCTCGTCGGTGCCTCGCAATTCGCGCGCCTTCGCCAAGCCGAGCGCGATGGAAAGCGAATCCGACGCATGGCCCGAGGGGTGCACATCGTAGGGGCTTTCGTCGGGACGCGGGAAACCCGAGATGCCGCCGTACGCACGCA
This sequence comes from Eggerthellaceae bacterium, assembly GCA_017460365.1. GTDB lineage: Bacteria > Actinomycetota > Coriobacteriia > Coriobacteriales > Eggerthellaceae > UBA9715. The sequence continues at coordinate 1,470 of JAFUBE010000872.1, read as the reverse complement.
GCGTGTCGAACTGTTCGAGGCGGCCCGTGAGCAATTTGTGGGCGTACGCTTGGTGGCCGACGTCGAAGATGAACTTGTCGCGCGGCGCGTCGATGAGCGAATGGACCGCCAAGATGATTTCAACCGCGCCAAGCGACGAGGCCACATGCCCGCCCGTCTTCGAAGTCGTTTCGATGATCTGCTCGCGAATCTCGTATGCGAGGATCGTCAATTCCTCGTTCGTGAGGGTCTTCAGGTCTTGGGGGGTCTTTATTGCGTCGAGGATGCGCATGTGCGTTACGCCTGGTTGGTTTCCGATTTCGCGGAATCGGGCACGTCGGCTGCGCTGGAATCGCCGGACGCTTGCGCCTGATCGGCGGCTTCGTCGGCCGCAGGTACCTCTTCTTCGGGAACCACGATGCCCGTCTCGAGCAAATCGCTCGCTGCCAGGCCGATCGCGACCGCCTCTTCGTACAGGTCGAGCGCTTCGTCGAGCGACAGGCTCTCGTCGTCGACCGCATCGGCGATTTCTGCAAGACGGGTCTTCACCGATTCGAAATCGGCTGGTTGAGTATCGAATTTAGAGCTCATCAGGGATTTCCCCTTCAATGGTACGCGCAATACGGCCCAGCACCCCGTTGACGAACCGCGAGGAATCGTCTTCGCCGCCGTACGCCTTAGCCAACTCGACCGCTTCGTTGATCGCGACCGAAACCGGCACGTCTTCGGCGTAGAGCATCTCGTATACGGCCAGGCGCAGGATAGCCCGGTCGACGACGGGCATGCGGTCGAGCGCCCAGTTCTCCGATGTCGTTTCCAAACGCGCATCGATGTCGTCGCGATGGGTGACCACGCCGTACACGAGCTCTTCTGCGTATTCTGAAAGATCGATATCGTCGGCAGGGTATGCGCCCTGTTCGATCACCTGCTCGAGATTGGTTTCGGCGATGTCGCTCGAGTAGAGAAGCGATAGGGCCGCTTCGCGCGCCGCGCGGCGTTCGTGTTTCTTGCTCGCCATGGTACGACCGGCTAGTTGCTGAACTGGATGCCATCGATGTAGATGTCGACGGCACCGACCTTCACGCCGACCTGGCTGCTGAGCGCATCGGCGATGGCCTGGCGCACGCTGGCGGCGAGCTCGGGCAGGACCTGGCCGTTCTTTACGTGCAAGCGTACCGACACGTGCAGGTTGCCATCTTCGTCGGTTCCAATTTCTATACCCTGCGTAGACGGCTTGCCTCCCCCGATGATCGAGAGGATGCCGCTCGTCGCCGGATCGCCGACCGACACCACGCCGTCGACGCTGCGCGCCGCAAGCGACACGATGGTCTCCACCACGTTAGGGGCGATTTCCATGCCCTCGATATTCAGCTCGGCCATTGCAATTCTCCCATCTCGGTTAATTGAACACCTCATTATAGAAGAGGGACCGCCACTCGAAAGCAGCGGTCCCTGAAAGACCTAACAAGCAACACAGTGGGCCGCCCGCCT
>JAFUBE010000871.1 GCA_017460365.1 Eggerthellaceae bacterium | reverse complement strand
GAGCACCTCTCGGCAGACGGCATCCCAGCCTATGACCTAGCGCCCGTCGTGTCGTGTCGCGGGCATGCCGTCGACGAAGCACGCGCCCAGCTCGTCCATGAGCTTTCTCGCTATGCCCGCGTGGTCGAACTTCCTCGGCCTGCCGCGCTTGGCCTTCTGCTCCTTCACCTCGTCGCTGTAGCCGGGATCCAGCGCCAGCACCGAGGCTATGACCTTCTCGACCTCGGCCATGGGCAGCGGCGGCTTACAGTTCGTGGTGTTGCGCGCGATGACGAACGCCGCGATGGTCTCGTCGCTGTTGGACTTGTCGGCACGCAGCGAGCAACCGTAGCGGTAAAGGTAGTCGTTGCGCCCACCCTCGCCCACTGACTCGGGGTCGCGTATGCGCGGGCGTCCGCGCTTCTTTGGCCGCGCAAAGTCGATGAGGTCGAGCACAGACGCATCCGCGTCTGCAATGGCGCGCTCGGTCGGGTCGGTCTCCCATGCGTAAGCCGTGCCGTTCGGATGGACACTCGGAGGCATCACGACAAACCCGCCATCGCCGCGAATATCCACGCCTTTTTGCGCGTTTGCGCTGTTTGATACGTTGCCGTTGACGCGAAACCATAAATGCATCCCGCCGCGCCCGGTTACGGCTGTGACTGTCTCGGGGAGTTCGCCGTGTTCGCTCTCCCATCCATGAAGCGTCTCAAGCCCATCCTCGCCTTTCGCTTCGTCTATGTCGAAGTCGAGCACCACTAGGCCATTGCCCGTGCGCGCGCCGATATTGGCATCAGGCGTTTTCGCCCACCACTTGTGAATCTGGTCTGCGTCTGTCGTGGCGTCGAGCAGGCCGTGCGAGCCTTTCATCGGCTCTTTGCTGCTCGGTTGCAGAGGGAATACTGGAATGCCCAGCTCGGCGTACTCAAGCGCCGCATCAAGCATCGCCTGCGACATAATCCACCCCCAGACGTTCACATATAACCTTCGCTGCGTTTTCGGGGCTCACGAACTCCACGTGCGCGCCGTAACGGTTGCACATCGTATTTAGCGTTTTGTACAGGCGCGCACCCTGCAAAGGCTTGACGGTGCCGTGCTTGATGCACTTTTTTTCGTTTTGCATCGGCATGCACGCGCCGCTCTTGAAATACTTGCATTTGCGGCAGTGCGTCGCAGTCCACCGGCACAGATCGCCCATGTTCGTGTAGCCGTCTGAGTTCTCTACCAGCACGATGAGCCTGCATCCCGCATCAGCCGCTCGCTTCATCTCGCGTTTGAATCGCGAATGGTCACGACCGACGTTTTGCGCAAGCTCATCGATATTGCGCTTCGTGTCGATGCTGATATTGCTGTCGCGCGTCATGTAATCGCCGAAATCGAGTTTCTTTTGAACCGTGGGCACACCGTGAGCGCGGAACCAATCGTGCTTCGTATCGTGTTTGCCACGCTGCTGCCGCGTGTCTATGTATATCGTTGTCGGCATCGGTCTACAGGAACGGGATATTATCGTCGTTGTATGCGCTTACGGCGTCTGTAGTTGGCTGTGAGCCGTTTCCAGCGCTTACCGCTGCATAGTCAGCATAATCGACTTTGCGCCCGTCCTCGGTCGTTACAGTGATTCTAGGGTTATAGTCTTG
>JAFUBE010000098.1 GCA_017460365.1 Eggerthellaceae bacterium | reverse complement strand
GTCACGCTTCGGACGCATTCATTCGCACAATTGGAAGGGACCGCCGTGGCATACCGCATCCTCGTGGCCGATGACGAGAAGGACATACGTAGAGTGCTTGCGCTGTACTTGGAAGATGCCGGTTACGAAGTGGTCGAGGCAGCCGACGGCGTCGAAGCGCTGCGGAAGCTTGAAACGGAAGACATCGACCTGTGCTTGCTCGACATCATGATGCCGGAGCTCGATGGCTCCCAGGTGCTCAAGCGCGTGCGTGAAACCGACGACGTGCCCGTCATCGTGGTGTCGGCCAAGGGGCAGGATTCCGAGAAGATCCTGGGTCTTAACCTGGGTGCTGACGACTACCTGGTGAAGCCCTTCAATCCCCTGGAAGCGGTCGCCCGCGTTAACACGAACATCCGGCGAGCGAAGGGTGCGGTGCCGCAAGGTAACCGCGGTTCGTCGGTGCTCTCATGCCGCGACCTCGAACTCAACCGCGAATCGTGCACCCTCACGCGCGGCGGGCGGGCGATTGCGCTGACCCCCGCCGAGTACCGCATCATGGCTATGCTCATGGAGCATCCGGGCCGCGTGTTCACCAAGCAGCAGATTTACGAATGCGGTTGGGACGAGGAGTACATTGCCGCGGAGAACAGCGTCATGGTGTGCATCAGCAAGCTGCGCTCGAAGCTGGGCGACGATTCCCAAGCCTACATTAGGACCATTCGCGGGCTGGGTTATCGGCTGGAGAAGTAATGCAGCTGAATTGGGATGACATCCGGCAGACGGCCACGGGGAGCATCGAGGAGCTCTCGACGGCGCGGGGCAAGAACAATTTGGCGTTCTACCTGATAAGCCGGTTCATCGGGGTGCTCGTCGCCGTCATCGCGGTGGAATCGGCGGTCGTGTGGCTCGAGAGCGTCACGTTCCTGCCGTTGCTGCAGTCGGTTGCCGCCGATAACGCCGACCGGTCACTCGAGACCACGTCGGTGGTGTCGTTGTTGCAATGGGCGTGGACGTTCCTGTGCTTGATCGTCGGGTCGGGCGGGTTCCCCCTGCTCGGGTTCGGCACGCGCACGACGGCGGCGGTCCTCGTGCTCGCAATGCTGGCTTTGCTCGCGACCCCCATCGTTGCGGGAGCGCTCGTGTTCGCGACGATGGTGGTGCGCAAGGTGCGCGCCCTGCAAGAGCAGCGCGAGTGGGAACTCGAGCAAATCGAGCAGCAGCGTAGCCAGTTCGTCACCGACATCGCGCACGACCTGCGCACGCCCCTCATGGCGATATCGGGCATGGCGCACGCGCTTTCCGACGGGCTCGTGCGCGACGAGGCGCAGCGTGAAGAGTACCTGCAATCGATGCGCGACAAGGCAGACAAAATGGGCGAGCTCGTCAACGCGGTGTTCGACTACAGCAAGCTCGGCGGTGGGTCGTTCGAGCTTAACCGCGAGGTCGTCGACGTGTCGCAGCTGTTGTTGCGCGAGGCGGCGAACGCCTACACCGATGCCGAGGAAGCCGGCATGTGGCTGACGACGTGCATTCCCGAGCAGCGGTGCGCGGTTTTCGCCGATCAGGTGCAGTTGGCCCGGGTGGTGGCGAACCTAATCGTGAATGCCGTTCGGCACAACCCCGCGGGCACGGAAGTGGCGGTCATACTTGCGTGCCAGGCGGGTGCGGCGTACGTTATGGTGGCCGATTCCGGCGTGCCAATCGAAGGTGATGGCGACGACCTGTTTCAACCGTTCGCGCAAGGGGATGCCGCCCGTTCCGGCAATCGGGTCGGCAGCGGCCTGGGCCTTTCCATCTGCAAGCGCGTGGCCGACATGCACGGTTTTTCCCTAAGCGTGGCCCAGCCGTACGGCCGCTTCACCAAGGCGTTCGTCCTGCAATGCCCGATGTGCGAGTAGCGCGGTACAATGAACCGGCCATGAAGCAATTGGAAGAAGACATAAACGTCGGCACGAAGCGCATGCGCTGCGGGTACACCACGGGCACCTGCGCAGCCGCTGCCACGCGGGCGGCCGCGGAGCTTCTGCTGAAAGGACGATTCGTGCCCGCGGTCACGGTGGCCACGCCTGCCGGCATCGACGTCGTGGTGGAAATCGAAGAGCACGTATCGGGAGACGGTTGGGCTGAATGCGCCGTGCGCAAGGATTCGGGCGACGACCCCGATGTGACGAACGGCGCTCTCGTGTACGCGCGCGTCGAGCTTTCCGGCGAGCCGGGCATTCGCATCGATGGCGGCGTGGGCGTCGGGCG
>JAFUBE010000097.1 GCA_017460365.1 Eggerthellaceae bacterium | reverse complement strand
GGGGTAGTCCCGCGCCGCTGCCCCGGTTCGGGTCTGGCGGCGAGCGGAGCGGTCCGGGCGGGGCGGCGAATCACAGGAGCATCCCACCCGTTCACCTGCCGGCGCCGACGTACTCGCCGGGGTCCATGCGGCGAGCCTCGAAGACGCCGTCGACTTCCAAAATGCGCGCGAGGACCTCCTCCACATGCGCGACGTCGGACACCTGGAACAGGAAGCGCAAGCGCACGATGCCGTCGCGACCGGTCGCCGACGACGAGCTCAGCACGTTCACGCCCTCTTCCGACAGCGCCACGATGATGTCGCGCAGCAGGTTGATGCGGTCCATCGCCTCGATGTGCGTCTCGATGCGGTAGGTTGTCGTCACGTTCGGCGACACTTCCCATTCCACGTCGATGATGCGCTCGGGCTCTTTCATGAGCGCCGTCGCGTTCGGGCAGTCGCGTCGATGCACCGACACACCGCGCCCGCGCGTGACGAACCCGATAATGTCGTCGCCGAGCGCCGGGTTGCAGCAACGCGACAGGCGCACGAGCACGTCGTCGAGCCCCTTCACGACAACGCCCGTCGACGAGTGCGTTTCGTGGCGCTTCGGGCGCGCCACGCTCGTGAGCATAGGCGGCATCTTCCCAGTCGACATCGCCGAAGTGCCGATGTCGGGCTTGTTCGCTTCTTCGGTTCCGCGGTCGACCAACAGCTTCAGCAGGCGATTCGTCACATGCTGCGCGCTTTCCTTGCTCGTGCCGATCGCCACCAGCATGTCGTCGGCTTCCTTGTAGCCGAGCTGTTCGGCGACCGACTTGATCGCGCGCGTCGATTGCGCATTGGAAATGCCCATGCCGTGCTTGCGCATCTCGCGCGCGAGACGGTCGCGGCCCTCCTGCAGGTCGTCGCCGCGCGTGACCTTCGAGAAGTACGCGCGGATCTTCGAGCGCGCGCTCGGCGTCTTCACGACGTTCAGCCACCCGCGCGACGGCGTGGCGCTCTTCTGCGTGAGGATTTCCACGCGGTCGCCCATCTGCAGCTCGTACGTCAGCGGCACGATCTTGCCGTTCACCTTCGCGCCGACGCAATGGTTGCCGACCTCGGTGTGAATCGCGTACGCGAAATCGACGGGCGTCGAACCGGCGCGCAGGCTCTTCGCATCGCCGGTCGGCGTGAAGACGAACACCTCCGATTCGGTGAGGTCGACCTTCAGGTCTTTCAGGAATTCCTTCGAATCCTGCGTTTCATCGGACCAGTCGACCATCTGGCGCAACCATGCGAGCTGCTGCTCGAAATCGCCCGACTTCTTGCCCTTCTTGCTGCCCTCCTTGTACAGCCAGTGCGCTGCCACGCCGAACTCGCTCTTCTGGTGCATTTCCTCGGTGCGGATCTGCACTTCGAGCGGCCGGCCAGCCGGGCCGATGACCGTGGTATGCAACGACTGGTACATGTTGTACTTCGGCATGGCGATGTAGTCTTTGAAACGCCCCGGCATCGGGTGCCAGATGGTGTGTACCGCGCCGAGCGCCGAATAGCAGTCCTTCACCGACGGCACGATGAGGCGCACCGCGATGAGGTCGTAGATTTCAGAGAAGCCCTTGTCTTTCTTGGTCATCTTCTGGTAGATGGAATACAGATGCTTCGGTCGGCCCATGACCTGGGCGTCGATGCCGACTTTTTCCATCTCGGCGCGCAGGATGTCGATCACCTGGTCGAGGTAGGCCTCGCGTTCGGCACGGCTTTCGGTGACCATCTTCGCGACTTGGCTGTACTTCGCAGGCTCGAGGTAGAAAAACGACAGGTCCTCGAGCTCCCACTTGATCGAGTTGATGCCGAGCCGGTGCGCGATGGGCGCGTAGATCTCCAGCGTTTCGCGCGACTTGAAGATGCGGCGATCTTCGCGAAGGCTGCCGAGCGTGCGCATGTTGTGAAGGCGGTCGGCGAGCTTGATCACGATGACGCGGATGTCCTTGTTCATGGCGACGAGCATCTTGCGGATGGTGGCCGCCTGCTCGTCGGTGAGACTGCCGACCTCGATGCGCGTGATCTTGGTGACGCCCTCCACCAACGTGGCGACGTCTTCGCCGAACAATTCGACCACGTCGTCGCGCGTGACCTCGGTGTCTTCGATCGTGTCGTGCAGCAGCGCGGCGACGACCGTTTCGACGTCCATGTGAAGGTCGGCGAGGATGATGGCCACCTCGATCGGGTGCGCGATGAACGGCTCGCCCGACTTGCGCTTCTGACCGGCGTGCGCCTTGTTGGCGAACTCGAAAGCGCGCGCGAGCTTCTCGACCTCGTCATCGCTCATGTAGGCCGAACACACTTCCTGAAGGTCGGCGAATCGCTCGGTAGGCGTCTTGTTGCCCGCGTCGCCAAACCCGTGTTCATGGGAACTGGTCGCAGCGGCGGTTTCGATTACATCTCCGTATACCATGCGCGTACCCTCCCTTCAAATATGGGTGAATGACCTTATATTTTATCACTGGGAACGAAAGCGTGGCGTCCCTTGCGTAACGGTTAACGAAAACAGTGACGCGGCTTCGCCGCTGCTGAAGAATCCGCCGCTTGCGCGGCGGCGGCAAGCTCAAGAGCTTGCCCTACGGAGTTTTACGACGATGGATGCTGTAGCGGGCTTGGTCTTTACCTGGAAATTCGCAATCGAATTATTCCTCCCCGCACCGGCAACCCCCGTAGGGCAAGCTCTTGAGCTTGCCGCCGCGCCGAAGGCGCGGGTTCATATCCAGCGCCGAAGGCGCGTCACATTTTTCGCCCCGCGCAAGCGGCAACACGCCCGCACTTTAATCGGTGCTGAAGTCGTCGGGCGAGATGCCCTCGAGGAAATCCTTGAACTCGTCTACGATGCGCTCTTCGTCGTAAGGGCGTTTGAACAGGTACGGAAACGATGCGCGCTCGAGGACCGTTTCGTCGATGTAGACGGGTGCGCCCTGGCGCAGGGCGAGCGCGATGGCGTCTGACGGGCGCGCGTCGAGGTCGACCAGCCGACCATGTTGCGCCAGCACGAGACGCGCGTAGAACGTGCCGCTCTTCACGTCGTTGATGAAGACGTGATCGATTCTGGCATCGAGGTTCGTGAGCGCGTCGAGCAGCAGGTCGTGTGTCATCGGACGCGTGAACCGCGTGCCTTCGAGCACCGAGCCGAGCCCGAGCGCCTCGTAGCCGCCCACGCAGATGGGCACCACGCGCGACTTCCCCTCGCTCACGTGTTCCTCGATCGGCTCGAGCACCAAAAACGAAGGCGATCCCCCGCCCGTCACGATAAGTGTTAGCACCTTTACTTCAACCATGCTCCCATTGTACCCGTATCTGCGGCGCCTGCCCCGCTTGCCGCCAGACCCGAACCGGGGGCAGTCGCGCGGGACTACCCCCGGTTCGGGTCTGGCGGCAAGCGGGGCAGCGTGCGCTAATTACACGGCGCAGGCGGGGAGAATGGGATGAGTGACGCGCTGCTGCAGGGCGTCAGGGGTTTCGCTTAAGGCCCAGTCCTTGAAGGATTGGAAGATCGCCTGCTCGTCGAGGCCCTCGCGGTAGCGGACCGAGTTCTCGAGCTCCACCTTGCCGGCGCTCGGCACGACGCGGACCAGGCGATTCGCCTCCTCGCCGGCGTTGGCGGTGCGCGTCTCGATGAAACCGAGTTCGCGGAACACGGCGATCGCGCACTCGACCGAGTCGCGCGAAACCTCCCGGCCGTATTTCGACGCGCGCTCGGCGAGCTCGGCGTCGTTCATCGTGAAGAACTCGTCTCCGACCTGCAAGTCGCGCAGGGCCTTGTACACCTGCACCATGCGGTTGCGATCGGGCGTGGTGTCGGCCAGAATGCGCTCGTTAATCTCGGCGTCTTTGCGCGCGAACAGCACATGCACGCCCGCATGCGAACCGTCGCGACCCGCCCGCCCGCTCATCTGGTTGAACTCGATCTCGTTGAACGGCAGATGGTACAGCACGACGTGACGGATGTCGGAAATGTTCACGCCTTCGCCGAACGCCGAGGTGGCTATGAGCACCGATAAGTGGCCGGTGCGGAACATCTCTTCCACGCGGGCGCGCTCGGCCCGCGAAAGACCCGCGTTGTAGAACCCGATCATGAGCGCGATCTGCGGCACCTTGTTACGCAGGATGCGCGCGAGCTGCACCGAGCTGATGCGCGAGTTCACGTAGATGACGGTCTTCTCGCCGCTCGCGATTAAATTGGCCAGGTAATCGTCGCGCGACTTCACGCCGCGACGGTCGTCGATTTTCAGGTTGGGGCGGGCGGTCTGGTCGTACACGCAGACGTCGATCGGCAGCGTGGTGGCGATGTCGCGGGCCACGTCGCTGCTCGCGGTGGCGGTGAGCGCGAGCACGGTGGGGGCGCCCAGCCGATCGACGATGTGGTCGAACGACTTGTACGCCGGCCGGTTGCCCGCTTTCGCCAGTCCGATGTGGTGCGCCTCGTCGATGACCACAAAGCCGATCCTGCCCGATTCAGCCACCTTGTCGGCGTGAATCGACAGGAATTCGGGGGTTGTCAGCACGATCTCGCACTCGCCGGCGGCCAGCGCCGCGTAAATGGCCTGGCGCTCTTCGGGCGACGACTCGCCCGTGAGCACGCTCGTGGTGATGCCGAACCGGGACAGCGCGTTGTTCAGGTGAAACGCCTGGTCAGCGATGAGCGCGCGCAACGGGTACACGAACACGCTCACCGTATGGTCGCGCAGGGCGCAGCGCGCGGCATGCACGTGGAAGATGAGCGACTTTCCGCGGCCGGTCGCCATGACGCACATCGTGGAACGGCCGGCGGCCAGGTGGTCGAGCACCTCGCGCTGCTTGTCGTGAAGCTGCCCGTCGCCAATGAGCGCCCGCACGATATCGGCCTCGAGACGCGCGGGCTCGTGCGCGGCGCGGCGTTCCCATGCTTCGCGGTTCGACGCGCGGGCGTATTCGTACTGCTCGACGTCGCTCGGGCTTTCGGGCTGGGTCTTGCACAGCTCCTCGTCGCTGGTGGCGAACAGGTCGGATACGAACCGGCAGCTCACAGGATCGAGGCACGCTTCCAGCGCGGCGCATGTGGTCGCAGGCGCGAGCGACTTCAGCATCGCCTTCACCGAGCGCCGACCGCGCCATTCGTCGATCTGCACTTCGAACGCGGCGTTCACCAGGCAGTCCGTCTTCATGAGCTGCTCGATGTCGGAGCAATGGAACATGATGCCCGACACGTTGGTGTTCCCATCGGACAGCGCGCACGAGAAATGGTTCTTCTCGGCGCCGACCGCGCGCGCGTTCACGAGCGTGACATCGCGCGCGAGCAGGCACGGGATGCGGTTTTCCTGCCCGAACGGTGCAAGCGCCTGCAGTTTCTCGACGTTTTCGATCGTCAGCTCGTCGAGCGACACGCAGGCATCGATCTCGACGAGCGGGTGGAAGTCGTCTTCGGGAAGCTCGTTCATGAACGCGCAGAGGCGTTCGGCGAACTCGCCCAGCTTGTCGGCCGGCAGCGTGACGCCGACCGCCGCTTCGTGCCCGCCGAAGCGCGTGAGCAGATCTTCCGCACTTTCGACCGCTTTGAACAGGTTCACCTGCCCCACCGTGCGGCCGCTTCCGCGCGCCTCGTCGCCGTCGATCGTGAACAGCAGGCACGGCACGCCGTACATGTGCACGAGACGGCTTGCCACGATGCCCTTCACGCCTTCGTGCCAACCCTCGCCCGCCACCACGAGCGCGCGCTGGCCATGGTACACCTCGACCGCTTTCGCGCGCGCGACCTCGGAAAGCTCGGCCTCGATGGCGCGGCGCTTGTCGTTGGTCGCCTCGAGTTCGGCGGCGAGCTTGCACGCCACGTCGAAGTCGTCGGTCATCAGCAGCTCGAGCGCAATGCCCGCGTCGCCCATGCGCCCGGCCGCATTCAGCCGCGGAATGAGCGAGAAGCTGAGATCGGTCGCGCTGACCCGCTTGCCGGCCACGCCCGCTTGCCCGAGCAGGGCAGCGATGCATGGCCGGGGATTGCCGTTGATTTGCTCAAGCCCTTCGGCCACGAGCGCGCGGTTCTCGTCGCGCATCGGCATGAGGTCGGCCACCGTGCCGAGCGTGGCCAGGTCGGTATAGCTGCGCCACAGGTGCGGGTAGCCGAAACGGCCGCCGAGGGCTTGCACCACCTTCAACGCAACGCCGACGCCGGCCAAGATGGCGCTTGGACAATCTGCATCGGTTTTCGGGTCGACGAGCGGTACGCCCTGGGGGCAGAGCTCGGATGGCTCGTGGTGGTCGGTGATGACGACGTCGATGCCGTCGGTCAGGATGGCCTCGACTTCCACCTTGCACGCGATGCCGCAGTCGACCGTGACGATGAGTTCGGGATCGAGCTGCTTCACGCGCCGGTAAGCCGCCTCCGTGAGTGCGTAACCCTCTTCGAAACGCCGCGGGATGAACGGCGTGGCGAACCCGCCGAGCGCGCGCAGGCCACGCGTGAGAACTGCGGTCGCCGACACGCCGTCGACGTCGAAGTCGCCGAACACGATGATGTGGCGGCGTTCGCGGATGGCCTCTTCGAGCTTGTCGACGACCGGGCCGATGCCCGGCATGTCGTACGGGTCGAGCCAGTCGCGGTCGAGCGACGGGTTGAGGAACCGTTCGGCCTGCTTGTTGTCGACGACGCCGCGCGCCGCCATGATGGTGGCGATGAACCGGGGCAACCCGAATCGTCGCTGAAGACGCGCGACCGCCTGCGGATCGGCCGCATTCACCTTGAATTGCGCTGACATGCTAAACCTCGTAGTGCTCGTTGTTTTCGTGAACAATTGTAGCATGCGATCACAAGCTGTCCCGCCTTCCGCCAGACCCGAACTGGGGCAGTCCCGCGCGACTACCCCACTTACTGCCAGACCCAAAGTGGGGTAGTTTC
>JAFUBE010000870.1 GCA_017460365.1 Eggerthellaceae bacterium | reverse complement strand
GGTCCATGGCGAATGTCGGGATCCAATCGACCTGCTCATGGTTCAAATACGCCAAATAGTTCTCTCGCTTGTTCATAATTCCCTCATTTCGCTCAGGAGCCATTGATGTCATCACGTTGCTGTTCGTCCATCAATTTGTCTCGTGCTGTCTTGCGAGTTTATCGGGAATTTTTTATATCTGATAGCCGTAAAACAAGACTTAAAAGTGCCTTGATTGCTACATTTTGTAGCGCTTCCGCCCGCCTGGCTACTTGCGCACGGTGCTGATGGCTCACATACAGCTCGGATAACCTCACGTGCAGTTAGCCTTTAAATTGCCAGACAGCGAAATCGCCCCGACTCCTGCGCCGCCTGCGCTGAGCGCAAACGAGCGCGTCGTTGCGCTCCTCAATCCCCTTGCCTGCTGCGCAGCGCCTCCTTGTAGCCCTCGCCCCAGGCCCACAGCGCGTCGAGCACGGGCTTGAGCGTCTCGCCCACGTCGGTCAGCGAGTACTCAACGCGCAGGGGCACCTCCGCGAACGCCTCGCGGCGCACGAGCCCCGCGTCCTCCATCGTGCGCAGGTTCGACGTGAGCACCTTCTGGGAGATCTTCCCGATCGAGCGCTGCAGCTCCTTGAAGCGCATGGTGCCGTTCAGGACCAGGTCCCGCAGTATGAGCACCTGCCACTTGTTCCCTATGAGCGAGAGCGTGGTCTCGACCGGGCAAGCCGGCAGTTCCTCCAACGTTGGCGTAGTCATGTTCGCGGTTCCTTCATTATCATTGTGCCCGTTCGGGCCCATTGGTTACTCTATGGTGCCTACAGCACTCCTTTGTGCCTACTTACGCAAGTATACTCAATAGAAGTAACATATGCCCTGCTGCGTGAACGGGGGACGGAGGAATACGTGCACCAGTCCATCGCGGACCGTTCGATCTTGATCGACGCCGACATCGACCAGGTGCTTCTCGATTTGCTCGGTAAGCGTTAGGCCGCCCCATCAAGCCTCGGCGCCTTCGCAAGAAAGGCGAGGGTTCGCAGCTCTACCGCTTTACGCCCGTTCGCACGCCTGCAGGCTTGGGCAGCGGGGCGCCGCATGTTGCGCACGTCGCTGCATCGGGCGCATTGGCGCTGCCGCACATCGGACACGTGCCCGCAGGTGGCATGGGGCGCACCTCGCCCTGACATTTTCCGCAGTTTATGCATGTCTGGCACATGGGCTATCCCCCTGCATCAAATTAGTGTACACATCTGCCCCGTTCGCGAATTTCGTCCTGGTAAAACGTCCCGATCAAACCAAGATGTGTACACTAATCGCCCTTCTCCTACAGCGCGTACAACACCTGTTTGGGCTTGGCGGCCAAATCGCGCGCCAAATCCTCGATCTCGCCGAACTTCAACACGTGTGCCTGGCAGTGCTTCACGCAGGTGGGCAGCTCCTCGCCAGCCGCCCGGCGCGCGGCGCACGTGTCGCACAGGTCGGTAAAGATGGGCATGAAGATGTCGGTCCACTTCTCCTCGCCTATCTGGTACAAACCCTCTTCGTGAATCTTCACGCCGCAATGATCATTCGGGAAGTGCGCGTGCGACAACTCCGTCGAGCACGCGACCTCGCAGCTGTGGCACCCCGAGCACCACTCGTAATCGACCAGCAGTCCCTTTGCCATGTCGAACCCCTCTCTAAGGCAGTTTAGGAAGTATCCCAATCAGTTCGGGAGACCCCCGACAATTCGGGAGGTCCCCTCACCGCCTGGGGAAACTCTCCCTTTTCATCTATTCCGTGACGCCATCGGCTGCCTGAGCAGCCTCTTCGGCCTCCTGCTCGGCAATCATCGCCAGGTACGCCTGCATGAACTCTTCCTTGGCGCGCTCGCGTTCGGCAACTTTGGCGGCCTCGACCTCGCGGGCCTTGGTCGCCCACTCGCCGCCGTCAATCGTGTACAGGCGCGCGTCGGCCTTCACCTCGTTGGCCGCCACGTAGGGCACCGTCGTGGCGTCGGCCAGCACATCGGCTGCCACGTTGGCCTTCTCGACAACCAAGGACGGCTCGGACGCGACGACGTCTTCGACGGGCCGGTCGTAGCCGAACTTGTCGGCCTCGGTGTTGTGGTCGCCCGGCTCGCACTTGTACACGCGGCAGAGCACCGTCTTGTAGTTCGAGCCAAAGCCCGAACGACCGGGATCATAGGCCAGCAGCTGGTTGATGTTGAAGTCCCACATGCCCGAGAAGCCACCGTCCTTGTACTTGCCGGCTTCGGGTAGCCACCAGCCGTGGTCGGTCGAACAGTAGTGCGGGTCCAGGCCCTCGCAGAGCTGCACCTTGCGCTTCGCGCGGCCGCGGTGATTTTCCACCCACACCCAATCGCCTTCGGCAACGCCGTACTTGGCCGCCGCCTCGGGGTGAATCTGCAAGATGGGATCGGGGCGGTACGCGCGCAGGCGCGGCACCTGACGGTGCTCCGAATGGAACAGCGTCCAGTTGCGGGCACCCGTGGTCAAGATCAGCGGGTATTCCTTGTACAGATCGGGGTCGGCCACTGGGCCCGGCGTGGGCTCCTCGTAGTTCGGCACCGGCTCCATGCCCACCTGGTTGAAGTAGGTCGACCACAGCTCGATGCGCCCGGTCTGCGTCTGGAAACCCAGGCCGCCATCGGCGCGCAGCAAGCCCTTTTCGTACTTGCGGTACTCGAAGTCCAGGTAGGTCGGCGCGTTCTCGCGCAGTTCCTCGAAGCTCATCCCCATGCCCGACAGAATCTCGGAGAACATGTCCTCCTCGGTTTCCCACGGATAGCAGTCGGGCGCGATGCGCTTGCCCAGCTCCCAGTTGATTACCATGTCGGACTTGCACTCGCCCACCTGCACGGCCTTGTTGATGGTCTCGCCACGCTGCACGCCGTCGCCGATGCGGATGCCGTTGCGCTCGGCGTAGGTGCACGCGGGAAGCACGATGTCGGCGAGCGCCTGCACGGTCGGCGTCATGTACAAGTCCACCGACACGATGAACTCCAGGCTGTTCAGCGCCTTGTACGTGCGGCGCGTGTCAGGCGAGGAGTTGACCAGTGGGTTCGTCGTCTGCAGCCATGCCGCCTTGCACGGGTAGTCGTTGCCGTTCTCGTCTTTGCCGGTCTCGATGGCCGCGATGGTCACGTCGGTGGAAGCGTTCTTGAAGCCGTACTTGTAGAGCGGGTACTTGTGGATGCCCAGGCGCGTGTCCTCCTGCTCGGGCGGCAGGTTC
>JAFUBE010000869.1 GCA_017460365.1 Eggerthellaceae bacterium | reverse complement strand
GGCGTTCCTTGTTGATGTAGTTCACAACCGCCGTCTTCAACCCCGAAAGCGAGAAACGCAAGTCGTGGGAATGCAGCATGGCGCGCGGGAAGTCGATAGCCGCAGGATCGCCCTTCGCAGCTTCGCGCGATATGACCGGACCCCCCGGATATCCGAGCCCGAGCGCTTTTGACACCTTGTCGAAAGCCTCCCCCACCGCATCGTCGATTGTGGCACCGAGCGTAACGTAATCGCCCCAGTCGCGCATGTGCACGAGCATGGTGTTGCCACCCGACACAAGCGACACGACTGCTGGCGGTGCAAACGAGGAGTCGCCAATCTTGTTGGCGTACAAGTGCCCTTCCAAATGGTTCACGCCGATGAACGGCACGTCGAGCGCCCAGGCGGCGCCCTTCGCAAACGCAACGCCCACGACAAGCGCCCCGAGCAAGCCCGGCGCGTACGTAACGGCTATGGCATCGAGGTCACGCCAGCGCACGAAGCCCGCCACATCGAGCGCCTCTGCGCACACGCCGCAAATCGCCTCGATGTGCTTGCGACTGGCGATCTCTGGAACGACGCCGCCAAAGCGGGCGTGGAAGTCGATTTGCGATGCGACCACATCGGAAAGCAAGTTGCCGCCCGCATCCACGACGGAAGCCGCTGTCTCGTCGCACGACGATTCGATGGCCAAAATGAGCGGATGCTTGCCAGCAGGAGCAGCGTCTTCATGAGCGGTTTCGTGATGCTGCAGTTCCATACCGGCAACATCGTGCTGAGCCACGGGCACAGGGCCTTGCATGATGACGGCGTCTTCGCGATCGGAGTAATAGCGCGGCCGCACGCCAACATTGACAAGCCCCGCTTGCTCGTAGAACGCCTGCGCCCCAGCATTTGCAGCGCGCACTACAAGCGAGCAGGGTTGCGCCCCCAGAGTGCGAGCGTCTTCGGCAATACGCGTGAGCAGCTCGCGGGCAATGCCTTGCCTGCGCCACACGGGCGAAACGGCAATCTTGAGCACCTGCAAATCACCGTCGACGACAAGGCCGCCGGCATATCCGACAAGTCCGCCATCGACTTCGGCAACCCACCACATGCGATTTCGCTGACCGAGCTCGTCGGCGATGAGCGACTCGTTCCAAGCGGCGGTGCCCCAGGCTTCACGTTCGAGAGCAGCAACGGCGGCCGCATGCGCCGCGTCGAGCGGGCGGTAAGCAATACCGTGCGCGTCAGCCTTTGCCGTAAGGCGGGCCTTCGCATGCATGGTTGCCCTGCCTTTTCCGCCATCGGGAGCTACATCCTGCACGCCCGTTGCAAGGTTCTTCGGATCGTTCGCCGCCAACCGAATGCGCTCGTTTTCCTCGGCATCGGAAAGGCGCGTATACACGGGCAGAGCGAGCGCCGGATCATGCCGAGCCGCATCGAGCGGATCGGCGTCGCCCGCACGCCATGCCTGTTCAAGCGCAAGCAGCAAACCGCGGCCGGAAACATCCCAAAGCGATTCGTCGAGCACGTTGCAGTACGGCTCGTACAAATCGCGGTATTTCACGAGCCCGTCGCCGACGGCGAGCAGGTCAAACGACGAGCCGGCATCGCATTCACCTGTTCGAAGGCCGTCAATCTGCAGCTCATTGGCGAAAACGTCGGCTTTGACCACGCGATCGGCAGCCAGACGGCGCACATCGTCATCGAAAAGCGAGAACCGCACCGGATACACTTCCTTGCGCATGGCATCAGCAACGACGAGCAGGTTGCCGCGCACGCCGGCGGCTTGGGCATTCCACGCAATGGCGTCGAGCGTCGATATGCCGACGAGCCCCACGCCAAGCGCCGACGCAATGCCCTTCGCCGTTGCCATGGCAATGCGCACGCCCGTGAACGATCCCGGCCCGCGCCCCACGCACACGCAGGCAATCTGCGAGCGCGCGATGCCAAGCTCGGAAAGCAGCTCGTCGTCCGCGGGAACGAGCGTCGTGTTAGAAGCCCGGCGCGCCGAAATCTCACGCGTCGCCACAACCTCGACGCGCCGCGTATCGACATCAAGGTTCCCGAGCCCAAGCGCCACGACCTCGTTTGCCGTATCAAAAGCCAGGACAAAACGGCGGGATTCCCCGTCCTCATATCCCCTGCGTGGCAAAAAATCCGTATTTCCGACGATT
>JAFUBE010000868.1 GCA_017460365.1 Eggerthellaceae bacterium | reverse complement strand
GCAGGCCCGCAAAGGCAGCGCGTTCGGCAACCGCAAGCATTCCGCCTACGGCAGCAGCCGCAGGTCGTGAGGTGCTGCCATGTCATTCGCGGCGAAACTCGATTCGTATTGCAAAGCGCTCGACTGCACGAGCAAGGTTGTCGCCGCGCAGTGCGGGCTGTCGCCTTCCACCCTGTCACGCTACCTCAACGGCAATCGTGTGCCAAATGCGAATAGCGAGAACATCGACAAGCTTGCAGACGGCCTTGCCGCGCTTTCGCGCAAATCCGGCATGTCCGAGCCGCTCGATGCTGTCCAGGTGCGCACCGCGCTCGCAGCCGAAATCGTCGGCACGCAAATGGTCGGCATGG
Source organism: Eggerthellaceae bacterium (assembly GCA_017460365.1). Taxonomy (GTDB): domain Bacteria; phylum Actinomycetota; class Coriobacteriia; order Coriobacteriales; family Eggerthellaceae; genus UBA9715. The sequence goes on along the minus strand of JAFUBE010000868.1, from coordinate 1,174 downwards.
ATTTCCACATGCGGCTCGACGCGCTCATGAGCCTCATCGGCGTCCGCAACGCCGACATCGCCGAAGTGACCGGCACCGACCCTTCGTACGTCTCGCGCATCCGTCGCGGTCAACGCACGCCTTCCAACCTTCCGTCCTTCGCAGCCAACAGCGCACACGTGGCCGCGCATTTTTGCATTGAACGCAACATGTTGGAAGACCTCGGGGGGCTTGTCGGCATGCCCGACATCATCGAAGGATACCCCGAGTGGAACCCAAACGAAGAGTCGAACATCGCGGAAATCATCGAAGTATGGCTGATGGGAAGCCAGATCGTCCAAGCCGACATGGCCAAACTCGACGAGTTGCTCACGTGGCTTGACGAAGAGGACTTCAGCTCGTGGCTTTCCAAGAGCAATGCCGAACTTGACGAAACGCCCGAACAGCCCGACCCGATCGCGCGGTTCTACTATGGTGTCGATGGTATGCGCTCGGCAGAAATCGACTTTTTGAACATGGCATTCACCACCCGATCGCGTAACCTATGGCTCAGCACCGATGCGCCCCTCATGACAATCCCGCCCGGGCCGCAATTCTCCAAGCGCTACCGGCGCGCGCTCGTCAAACTGCTAGAAACCGGCTGCCGCATCAAGGTCCTCCACGCCGTCGAGCAGCCGCTCGAAGAAACCATACAATCGTTGTACCAGTGGGTCCCCCTGTACATAACGGGCCAAGTCGACCCATATTACCTGAGAGGCGTGAACAACCGGCTGTTCTTCCACATGAACTACGTGAGCGACTCGTGCGCCCTGTCATCGGAGGCGGTCATCGACCACGAGGAGGACGGCCGCTACTATTTCACCACGCGCCCGAAGGACGTCGAATATTACCAGCGCAAAATCGGGTTCATCCTGGAAAAGGCCTCGACGTTGTTCGAGATCTATCGCAGCTGCGACCCCGGCCAACAGGAGGCATTCGAGAAAGCCGAGGCCAAACGGCGAGCGATAGGGCGCGGATACCAGATGAGCGAAAGTCTCTTCAACAACTTGGAAATCACGGTTTACCCAGGAGACTGCACGGTGATAATGCTGCCCTGCGGGTCGGCCACCGTGCATTTCGTCTTGCGCCACCCCAAGTTAAACTACATCATCTCGCACATGAAGTAACAGCGCTAAGCGAAATGTGACAAAGGGTC
>JAFUBE010000867.1 GCA_017460365.1 Eggerthellaceae bacterium | reverse complement strand
GGGGCACGGGCAACTCATCGGCGACGTCGCTTGCGGCGGCGGACGAGGTGCTCAACCGGCAGGTCGACCTCACCGGGGAGCAGCTGGGCCATCACGTGCTCGAGGCTTCTCGCGAAGTCGTTGCGCGCGTCGATCAGGTCGGCTGCAGCGCCGCCGCTCAGGTAATCCTCGACATCGCGGCCGCCGTCTTTCAGCTCGAAGACGGAAGCTCCTTGCAGGGCGCACGACACGTCAGCCGAGGTCAGCGGCGCGCCTTTCACACAGCGGTTAAGCGCGAACTGGAAGGGCCCGCTCGCGATGCCGCAGCGCGCGCACAGCTCGAGCGCATGCTGGCAAGCGCGCACCGACGACGCGCGCTGGTCGACGAGGAACAGCGCAGCCGAGCTGCGTTCGAGCAGTGCTGCGTGCTGCTCGGCCCAGGCGGCTCCCGTGTTGGCGACGATCACGTCGAATGAATCGGCCAACTGGTCGAGCAACGCCGGCAGACCGCGCACCACTTCCTCGGCCGATTCGAGCCGCGCAGGCGCCGCGAGCACGATGGGGCCGTCATCGCGGCTCAACTCGCGTTCGAGCTGGTCGGGATGGGCCATGGCAACGTCAACGCGCAGCGGGTTTTCAGCCCCCATCATCATGTCGACATCGCCGAATTGCAGGTCGTAATCGAGCAGAAGCGTACGATGGCCCATCCTCTGGGCGATAAGCGCCCCGAGCACCGAAACCGAGCTCTTGCCTGCGCCTCCACTTCCGCTCACCACCGGCATCACGAACGCGCGACTCATCGATTGCACCGCCAGCGGTTCTGGCCTTGGCTGAAGGCGAAGCAATTGCGCGACTTTCGGTTTCGCGGGCTTCTCATCGTGCACGACTACTTCGGCAACAGGCACAGGTGCTGGCGCGAGCGTCGGCACCGACGCTTGGAGCTGTTGAATTTCAACATCGGGCTGCTTGAACCCGCCGAGCGAACGCCGTTTCGCTTCAGCGTAGAGGCGCGGAAACGCCGCACGTTCGAGCACTTCGTCGATGAGCGCGTTATGGGCCCGGCTTCGAAGCGAACCGCAAGCATCGGGGGTAACCAGGCACACGCGCAAATCGGGGCTGTCCGCCTTGAGCGCCGCCGCCAGGTTGATCGGCTCGACATCCTCGCACGAGATTACCCACGCCTCCGAGTACACGCCAGGTTCAGCAACGCCTTGCCGGGCATCGCGGCCGCTCGAGAACACGCCGAGCCAATCCTGCGATTCGAGCGTTTCGCCTTCGAGACCGATCAGCTCGGGATTGCGGCTGGACAACCCGTCGACGCACAGTGCGATCTTGCCCGTCATCGGCGATCACCGCCCTCAACGGCCGAGCTGGCTGACGTGCCGCTCGCAAGCTTGGATGAGCTCGAACTCGATGACGCAGAAGCAGACGAACTCGAGCTCGTACTCGTACTCGAGCTCGAACTCGACGCAGCAGACGCAGACGAACTCGACTCGTTCTCGCCTTTGCCCTCAGATTTGCCCGCGTTCTTTTCAGAATCAGCGTCCCCGCTCTGAACAGGCTCGCCAGGGAGGGTGAAATAGAGCGTGGTCCTGTTCGAGGCGGCGATGAGTTCCTGCACCTTCTCCGGCTCAACCGCGAGCGTGACCCATCCGTTGTCGCTCGAAACCATCGATCCCGAGTTTCCCACCGAGGTGTCGAGGACGCTAACGTTTTGAGCAAGGGCCGTCGTGGTCGAATCTCCTGAAGAGTAGATGTCGACGCTCATCCCAGCGCGGATCGCTCCGCCCACTGCCTGCACCGCTTTCGCGGGAACGCTGACTGCTTGCGTGCCGGAGGGAACGTCGATCGAGTCGCGTTCCGATTCAAACCGGCCGGTCGTGATGACTTCTCCTTTGTAGATTGCCGAAGTCGCGGTTTTCCCCACGACGTCGGACGCTGCTCGCACCGCTTTCTCGGGGAGAAAATCGGCAACCCAAAGCTTGGTTTCAACCGCTGAGAGATCGACCCGCTCTCGCGCCACTATGTCGCGCGTGGCGACGTAGGCCTCCACCTGCTCGCCGCCGTAACGCGCAAGCGCCTCGGCCCGAGCGGCCTCGGCTTCCCCTTGCACGCTCATCATGAAGATCGCCACGCACGCCGCGCACACGACCCCGCATGCCACGGCGATTATCGTCATTCGCTTCTGTTTCATCTCGCCTCCCGCGTTTCGCTTGCGTGGGAGGCATTATGCGGTGCTTGACCTTACAGCGTAACCGTTGCAGAAGGGCTGCTCGTTGCCCGTTTCTCCAACAGTTAACCGCCCGTTTCCAACAAGAATTCGCACCGCTCCAACAGGATTTCCCATTTTCGTTCCCAAAACGCGAATTGCGAAACTTCCCGACTTATGGGAAACTGTTTCCGCATATCGTGGTCGAGTGGCGCAGCGGGAGCGCAGGTGCCTTACAAGCACAAGGTCGTAGGTTCAAATCCTATCTCGACCACCAGAAAACAGCAGGTCACAGCTTTGTTTACTGTGACCTTTTTATTTAGCTTGATTTTCGGGGATATCTTTGGGGGTAAATCCGCAATGGGGTGGCATCTGCGCGACTGATGCGGAAGTCGCCCTGTGTGTAAATCCCACTGTACCCAGGGGCGTAGAAATCGACGTTACCACCCGCGCACCCCACGCCACAGCAAGACCCGCCTACGCGTTGTTTTTGGACGCATAGCGCATTGCCTTTGCGTTCGACTCCCGCGCCGTGTAGAATACGGGGCGAGCGGTCACCCGGCGCAACGGGCTTGGCTGCTTCACGATACCCGTATTATCGTGTTTGAAGAGCCGCCTTTCGTGCATCGGGGGGCGGCTACTTTTTACGCTTTGTGGCGAGTGTGACTATTTGAATCACAACTCCGATAACGCCGACCGTAGAGCCGATGATACCAACCACGACAAGCGCGAATGTAAGAAACTCCATCCATGTAACCATAACTGCCTACCTTCCAAAGAAGGTGAAGCAGCCGCGACCGCCCGTGGGCGGCATGATAACGCATCGGTGCGTATAGCTTCAACGCCGTTTCGGGACTTCCAGAAAAGTGGGGGTATGTTTGGGGATATTCGCCAGTTATCCCGTGTATATGAGAGTGCGCGCAATTACTGTTTTCCCAGGTCGGGGATATTCAAAAACACGCTTTGACCAGGTAAAAGGCAACTTACAAGCACAAGGTCGTAGCTTCAAATCCTATCTCGACCACCAGAAAACAGCAGGTCAGAAGCTCGTTACTTCTGACCTGATTTTGTAAGTATGCGCTATGGTGTCAAATTGGCGTCAAATCGTTAGTGAATAATGAGCAAATTGTGGCGTTATATGAGCTGCCATGCGGCAACGCTCGATCGCGGCAATCCGCAGGTCATAAATCGATTCGCATCATGCAGGGACGTGCCGCCGCTCTCTGGATGCCATACCACGCACGCCCAGATTTCGGTTGTTTGATATGAATTCGTGTGAATCTTACAGTAGAATGTGAATCGTCGTGAATCTCGATAGGAGGTTTTGCCATGGGCTTCAAGCGGCGCAATCCCTTCACGCCCACGTTCGGGCACGAGCCCTTCGCCTTCGCGGGCAGGGCGGAGCTCATCGACGACGTCATAGAGGGCCTGTCCGAAGGGCCGGGCGACCCCAATCGCGCCACCATCTTCATCGGCCCCAGGGGCTCTGGCAAGACGGTCCTGCTCTCCACGATAGCCGAAGAGGCGTCGCAGATGGGATGGGTGTCTGCGAACGCCGTGACCGGCGCCGGAATGCTCAAGCAGCTTATGGAACAGCTGGAATCCAATGCCGGGCATTTGCTGGCCGGGCCAATTCGGTCGAGCCTGGCGTCTCTTCAGGTCGGTCCGGCCGGCTTGGGCTGGGAGACCCGGCATAGCGAGGGCTTATCGTGGCGCTTCCGCTTTCAGCAAGCCGTCGAAGAGCTCAACGACCAGGGGGTGGGCGTCCTGTTCACCGTGGACGAGGTCGACCCCACCTGCGCGGAGCTCATCGAGTTCATATCGTTCTACCAGCTCTTCGTCACCGAGAAACGCGACGTGGCCATGCTCCTGGCGGGCCTTCCCGCAAAGGTCTCGGACCTCCTGATAGCAGACCGCGTCTCGTTCGTGCGCCGCTCGTTCCAGCGCAGGCTGACGAGCATTCCCGACGCCGACGTGCGCGAGGCGATCAGGGCCACCATCGAGGACAACGGCAAGGCGGCCCCCGACGAGGTGCTCGACATGCTGGTCGAGGCCGCCCGGGGCTTCCCGTACGCCATGCAGCTGCTCGGGTACGGCGCCTGGCGCTACACGGGCGACGGCGAGAGCATCACGCGCGAGTCCGTCGAGCTGGCGATAAGCCGCACCGCGCAGGAGATGGAGAGCACGGTCATCCGCCCGACGTTGCGCGAGTGCACGACCCGCGAGCTCGAGTACCTGCAGGCCATGACCGAAGACGAGGGCCCGAGCGTTACGAGCGACATCGCGCAGCGCATGGGCATCGGCATGACCAACGCCTCGAACCTGCGCCGCCGCCTCATCGACCGGGGAATCATCAAGAGCATGCGGATGGGCCTCGTCGCGTTCGACATGCCCGTCCTGGAAGCCTACCTGCGCGAACATCCCGGCGAGTGGTAAGTCGGCGGGCGACAGAGGAACACGAAGGGACGGGGCTTTTGTGTTCGACAGGAGCACATTTGCCCCGTTCCTCCGCGTTTGGGCTGGGGAAACGACGATTATTCCGGCCCAGATTCCGCATGGCGGTGCGCTTCGCCTTCAAACCTCATTTGCCCACGTCAGTGGGCGCATTCGGTTTTCGGGCGAATCGCGCTAGCCCTGCGAAATCTGGCCTCGAAAGCATTTATTCATCATGACCCTAGCAGTTTGGGGCAACTACGTATCC
>JAFUBE010000866.1 GCA_017460365.1 Eggerthellaceae bacterium | reverse complement strand
CTTGCCCAAAAGCGAAATCGACTGGAGTTGAACGACTACGTTAATTCGATTCGGCGATGAGACCGAGTCGGTATGCTTCAAGCAGTTTCTCCAGGTCGGCTATCTGGGCTTTCAGCTCGGTTCCGGTATCGGTGTCGGCCACGAACGTTCGGCTGTCGACCCGCTCGACCACGCGGCGCGACGAGTGGATGTCGACTTCACCCGAAATCGCCTGTTCGAGCGAAGCAAGCGGCTCGTGGGCAGCCAGCACGAACCCGTACGAGTTCGAAATCAGCGTGAAGCCCGCGATGCCGGTCGTCGGCTGGTACGCTTTCGAGAACCCGCCGTCGATGCACAGCACCTTGCCACCGCATTTGACGGGGTCTTCGCCGTCCTTAACCTTCACGGGCACATGGCCGCACACGATTCGCGAAGTCGCGGGATCCATGCCGAAATCTTCGAAAATGCCGTCGATCACCGACTCGTCGTCGAGCAGCTTGTAGAAGGGATTCTTCTCTTCCTTGCGCGCAGCCTTATCGGCAATGAGGTACAGTTCGAATGTAGCCATCTTGCTTTTCGCGAAAAGCGGCGACCCTTCGCCGAGCCACAGCCACAGCATGAGGTCGCGCCCGCGCTTGCGCGCTTCAGGATCTTCGCTGTTGAAGCCTTCTCGGATATGATAGTCGAGCGCGTCGTAAAGCTGCTTGCCCTTGTACTTCTTGCCGAAGACATCGACCTCCTTCAAGGTTCCGTCTTCGTTGAGAGGCGCACATGCGTGGAACAGAAGCGTGCCGTTGCTGATCTTGTAGAGGCTTCCCACTTCGAGGAAGAAGCGCATGTGCCGCTGCAGCTTCTCGCTTCCGCGGAAAGAGCGTTCCAAACTGCGCATGACCTCTTCCTCTTCCGGCGTGAGCTTGTAGGGGTCTGCCGGGTCGATCGTCGGGAACACCTTGTCGATGAGCTCGTATTCCACGCCGTCGAGTTCAACGACGCCACGGTCGTAGTCGATGCGATGGAGCAGCTTGCGGCCTTCGAGACCGAAGCTGGGATTGTCGTCTGAAATCTGCGCTTCGACCTTGAACTGGATGATGGCCATGGCCTTCTGAATCTTGATGTTCATCTCGAGCTCGTTTTCGGGCAGCTGCGGGTTGCCCTTCAGCCCGAACGCAACGCAGGGGTCGTCGCGGTACGCCTCGAGCGCGAAAGACGCAAGAGGCAGCACGTTGATACCGTAGGCGTCTTCGAGCACTGAAAGGTTTCCGTATCGCGCGCAGTTGCGAACGACGTGCGCGATGCAGCCGCGCTGGCCGAGGGCCGCGCCCATCCAAACGATGTCGTGGTTTCCCCACTGGATGTCGAGCGAGTGGAAGCGCATGAGGGTGTCCATGATGAGGTCGGGCTTCGGGCCACGATCGTAGATGTCGCCCACGATGTGCAGGTGGTCGATCGAAAGCTGCTTGATGAGCATGCACATGGCCTCGATGAGCACTTGGCTGCGGCCTGTGCGGATGACGGCGTCGATGATCGCGTTGTAATAGGGCTTCTTCACGACCGCCAGGTTGCTTTCAGTCATGAGTTCTTCAATGATGTAAGCGAAATCTTCCGGGAGCGCCTTGCGCACGCGCGAGCGCGTGTACTTGCCGGCGGATTGCTTGCAGACCTTCACGAGGCGCAACATCGTCACCTTGTACCAACGATCGACGTCTTCGATTTCCGGCAAGATGCTCTCCATCTTTTCTTCCGGGTAGTAGATGAGCGTGGCAAGCTCCGTTTTCTCTTCAGGGGTGATGCTCTCGCCGAACGCATCGTCGATCTTCAGCCGAATCGAGCCGGAGCCGTTGCGCAGCAGATGGACGAACGCGTCGTATTCGCCATGGATGTCGGAAGCGAACAGCTCGGTTCCCTTAGGCAGTCTCAAAATAGCGTTGAGATTGATGATTTCGGCCGACGCCTTCGCGGCCGAGGGAAAAAGTCGGGATAGCAGTTCCAGGTACCTGATCTCGTTCGAGTCCATATCCAGCCTCCTCGCGGGTCATACCTCATTCCGTTACGGCCCATTCTATAACAATATCGCTTGTATTTTGCCACTTCACGCCAGACGCGACCTGTCGCTTTCGCGGCGGGGTTCGGCGCTGGCGCGCCGCGGGCGGCACGAGTGCCGCCCCTACGGG
>JAFUBE010000865.1 GCA_017460365.1 Eggerthellaceae bacterium | reverse complement strand
CTCCTTGTCGGCGCCGGGCGTGCAGCGCGGGCATGCGAGCTTGTCCGCATGGTATGCCCGCGTCGCAAGCGGGCAGCATGGCTTGGGGAGAATGCGCAGACGCTCGTCGCGCAGGCATGTTTCTACCCGATGCTGCTTTTGGCTCGCGATCGCGATAGCTGCAAGGGGGTCGAGCGGGTTCGCCTTAGCGCGATCGAGGCGTTGTGCCGCATGGTTCTAGGCGATGAAGATGGTGCTCGTACATGTGCGCGACGGCATGCTTTCGACCAGGACGCGCCAGTCGACACCCGTATCTGCTCCCTTCTGGTTGCGGCGCGCTTGGAAGCAAGGCCGATCGAGGCGAAACTTCGCGATGCGCTCGAAGCAGAGGCGCGCCGCGAGCGATCGGGCCGAGAAGGGGGCGGTATCGACCTGGTGCTTCTTGCTCGGTGCTGGTGTGCGGGCGAACAAGGATTTGGCGAGCTTGTGCGGTTCTGGTCCGGGCTGGCTTCGAAGGGCGCGGGCGAAGCAGAGCGGTGCCTGTGCGCGTCGTGGCTGTTCGGCCAGCTCGACGCCGGCCAAGAGACGCTTGCGGCAGCTGCTGAAGTTCGCGCGTGCGAGCGCTTCGTCCGCGAGTGCTTGGTGGTGGGCGCCGATTCCGAGCCTGACTATTTCGCCGTATCCGCGGGTTTGTCGTTCGAGGAAGCACGCGAAAGGGGCGTGCGTTTTGCGGGAGAGCCGCTCGATACCGCCTCGCTGATCCTGTTGCGCAGGGTCGAAATGAGCGTGCTTTCCCAGCGCCGTCAATTCGAGGAGGAAAAGAGCAAAGCCCGCATGCGCAAAGGCGTCCCCGCAAGCGCGCAAGCTGTCGGAGGCGGGCTCGATGCTCCGTTTCCCGTTGAGCCGAAGCGCAGCATTCCCATTCTCACGGTGCACCTGTTCGGTCATTTCGAGGCTGCAATCGGTGGCACGCCCCTCGATTCCAAGCGCTTCAACAGGCGAAACTCTCAGATGCTGCTTGCGCTTCTCACCGTGAACCAGGGTCGCGAGCTTTCGCGCGAATCGATCGAACGCGCGATGTGGCCGCAAAGCTCCGAAGAAGTAGCGCACAAGAACTTCTACACGGTCTGGTCGAACCTTCGCCATGCGCTCACGCTTCCCGACGGTAGCTGCCCGTACCTCATGCGCCACCAGCTGGGGTGCAGGCTCGAGACGCGCTATGTGCAAAGCGACGTTGAGCGGTTGAGCGAAATCTGCCGCGAGCTGCTGTTCGGCGCTCCTAACGTGGAGAAGTGGGCGGCCCTGTTCACCGAGATCGACCGTGATTTCTCGAGCGAGCTCATGCCCGCCGAGCGAAAAAACCGCCTCATCGTGCAGGCGCGCCACGAGTACCGCACGCGGCTCGTCGATGCGCTCGTGGCCGCGACGACCAGCATTATCGAGATCGACAACCCGCGTTGGGGCGTCTGGTTCGCGCGCACCGCCATCGCCCATGACGAGACGCGCGAAGACGCCTATGTCGCGCTCATGCGCGCGCAGATCGCCGGCAACCAGCGCACGGCAGCCATGATGACGTACCTGAAATGCCGGCGCGTCCTGTCGGACCAACTCGGAATCGACCCTTCGCCCGAAACCACGATGCTCTACGAAAGCCTTCTCGACTCCGAGTAGCCGCACGAGGCCTCGACTCTGCCCCACTTGCTGCCAGACCCAAAGTGGGGCAGAAACGCCGCTTTCGACTTGTTACCGAATGCGCGTGGCGTATTCGTGCAGGTTGGGCGCGTATGGGTGACGGTATGCTACAGTTTAGCGTTGCAACCTTAACCTGCGAGAAGAAAGCGATACCCCATGGCAGGATTCTTTTCAAAGCTGCTGTCGATCGGCGAAGGCCGCGAGGTGCGTGGCTACCAGAAGGTGGTCGATCGCATCAACGACCTCGAGCCGACTATGCAAGCCAAATCCGACGAAGAGCTCGCGCACATGACGGTCGAGTTCCGCGAGCGCATCGAGCGCGGCGAAAAACCCGACGACCTTCTGCCCGAAGCCTTTGCGGCGGTGCGCGAGGCGAGCATGCGCACGCTCGGCATGCGCCACTTCGACGTCCAACTCATCGGCGGCATGGCGCTCAACGACGGTCACATCGCCGAGATGAAGACGGGCGAAGGCAAGACGCTCGTGTCAACGCTGGCCGGTTACCTGAACGCGCTGCCGGGCCATAACGTGCACATCGTCACCGTGAACGATTACCTGGCCAAGCGTGACAGCGAGTGGATGGGCCGCATCTACAACTTCATGGGCATGAAGGTGGGCCTCATCCAGAACGGCATGCGCCCCGAGCTGAAGAAGCCTGCTTACGAAGCCGATGTCACGTACGGCACGAACTCCGAGTTCGGCTTCGATTACCTGCGCGACAACATGGTCGTGCGCGCCGATGCGCGCGTGCAGCGCGGCCATCATTTCGCCGTAGTCGACGAGGTCGACTCCATCCTCATCGACGAGGCGCGCACCCCGCTCATCATTTCCGGCGCCGGCAGCGCGGCGGCGAGCACCTACAACGACTTCGCGCGCGCCATGATCGGCCTGGAAAAAGACGTCGACTATCAGATGGACGAAGCCAAGCGCACGATCAACGCCACCGAGGTCGGCCTCGAGAAGGTCGAAGCAGCGCTCGGCATCGACGATCTGTACGCGGACCCGTCGGGCGCGCTCGCGAACCACCTGCAGCAAGCCCTGAAAGCGCAGTTCCTGTTCCACCGCGACGTCGATTACGTCGTCACCGACGGCGAAGTGAAGATCGTCGATGAGTTCACCGGCCGCATCATGGAAGGCCGCCGCTGGTCCGAGGGCCTGCACCAGGCCGTCGAGGCGAAAGAACACGTGAAGGTGAAGGAAGAAAACCAGACCCTTGCCACCATCACGCTGCAGAACTACTTCCGCCTGTACGAAAAGCTCTCCGGCATGACCGGCACCGCGCTCACCGAAGACTCCGAGTTCCGCCAGATCTACAAGCTCGAGGTCACGGCCATTCCGCCCAACAAGCCGGTCATCCGCAAAGACGAAAACGACCAGGTGTACCGCACGGTTGACGCGAAGTTCAACGCCGTCGCCGACGAGATCACCGCGCGCCACGAAGCCGGCCAGCCTTGCCTGATCGGCACCGTGTCGATCGAAAGCTCCGAGCGCCTTTCCCGCTTGCTCGACAAGCGCGGCATTCGCCACGAAACGCTGAACGCGAAGAACCATGCGCGCGAGGCCACGATCGTCGCCCAGGCCGGCCGTCTCGGCGCGGTTACGATCGCGACCAACATGGCCGGTCGTGGTACCGACATCCTGCTCGGCGGCAATCCCGAGATGCTCGCCGAGCAACTGCTGCGCGACCGCGGATTCGACCCCGACGTCGACGAAGCGCGCCAGCTCGAGGTGCGCACCGCCGCGATGGAGGCGTCCGAGTCGGAAGACCCGCGCATCCGCGCGAAAGCCAAGGAAATCCTCGAGCAGCTCGAAAACGCGCTGCCCGCACCCACCAAGGAAGCCTACGAGAAGGCGATGGCGGAGGCCGAGGAAATCACGAGCGCCGAACGAGAGAAGGTTCGCCAAGCCGGCGGCCTGCTCGTCATCGGCACCGAGCGCCACGAGTCGCGCCGCATCGACAACCAGCTGCGCGGCCGTTCCGGCCGTCAGGGCGACCCCGGTGAGACGCAGTTCTACCTGTCGCTCGAAGACGACCTCATGCGCAAGTTCGGCGGCGACCGCATGGACGGCATCTCGCGCATGATGGAGAAGACGAGCCTCCCCGACGACCAGCCCATCCAGGCCGGCATGGTCAGCAAGGCGATCGAGACCGCCCAGCACAACGTCGAGAGCATGCATTTCGCAGCGCGTAAGAACGTGCTCGAATACGACGACGTCATGAACCTGCAGCGCACGGCCATCTACGAGGAGCGCAACGCGATTCTCGACGGCAAGCAGATGGACGACCGCATCCCCGGCATCATCGCCGATTGCGCGCGCAGCGCGGTCGAGGAAAACTGTCCGCCCAAGACCATGAGCGACGAATGGGATATCGCCAGCCTCGAGTCGTGGGTCACTTCGATGACCGGCCGCGAAGACTTCAGCGTGGAAGGCATCGACCACGATGAGGATACCGAAGTGCTCGTCGATGCGGTAACCGAGTTCCTTTCCGCCGTGTACGACGAGAAGCTCGAAGCCGCTGGCCCTGAGATCTTGCACACCTTGGAAACCCAGGTCATGCTGCGCATCATGGACACGCGCTGGATGGCTCACCTGCAAGATATGGACTACCTGCGCAACGGCATCGGCCTGCGCGCATACGGTCAGCGCGACCCGCTGACCGAGTATCGCGAGGAAGCGTACAACGCCTTCCAGAACATGACGGCGTCGATGTACGAAGATTACCTGCGCACGCTGCTGCGCCTGCAGGTGGCCAAGCAGCAGCCGGCGCCCATGCAAGAGCCCGTCCAGGACGACCCGCTCGCCGGCCGCAAGGTGAGCTACTCGAATCCCGAAGCGGCGCTCGACGCGCCCCAGGGCGAGCCGGCGCCTGCCCGCCCGCAGGTTTCGGGCATGCCGGACGAGGCGCCCAAGCCCGTCACCAAGGCGCAGACCTACGTGAAGGACAAGGACGACCCCTATGCCAACGTGGGTCGCAACGACCCCTGCCCTTGCGGTAGCGGCAAGAAGTTCAAGAAGTGCCACGGCATGTACCAGGACTAACGTTTACTCGCATCGTGTCAACCCATGGAATCTCTCGACCAAAAAACAATCGACCAGCTTGGCCAGCGCGTGAAAGACGCGCGGGCTTACCTGCACATCGACGAAATCGCTGCCGAGCTCGCACAGCTCGACGAGGAGACGGCGCAACCCGGGTTCTGGGACGACACGGCGCACGCGCAGTCGGTTTCCAAGCGCGCCGGCAACTTGCGCGAGACCATCCGCGAGTACGACGAGGCGGCCCAGACGTTCGCCGATGCGCAGACCGCATACGAGCTCGCCGACGAGGATGAGGCGTTTGCCGAGGAGGCCGCGCAGTCGTTCGAGCGGCTAACGGGCATGCTCGACGCGCTCGAACTCGCGTCGTGGTTCACCGGCCAGTTCGATAGCGGCGATGCGATCCTCACCGTCAACCCAGGTCAGGGCGGCCTCGAGGCCAACGACTGGACCGATATGCTCTTCAAGATGTACTCGCACTACGTCGAGGATCGCGAGGGCTGGAAGCTGCACGTGCTCGACGTCACGTATGCCGAAGGCATCGGCATCGACCGCGCGACCATCCAGGTCGAAGGCCGCAATGCCTACGGCATGCTGCGATCGGAAATCGGCGTCCACCGACTCGTGCGCATCTCGCCGACCGACGCGAAGGCGCGCCGGCACACCACGTTCGCAAGCGTCGAGCTTCTGCCGGTGCTCCCCGACGACGTGGAAGTCGACCTCGACCCGAACGACGTGCGCGTCGACGTGTTCCGCGCGAGCGGCCCGGGCGGCCAATGCGTGAACACCACCGACTCCGCCGTGCGCCTCACGCACATCCCGACCGGCATCGTGGTCACGTGCCAGAACCAGAAATCGCAGCTGCAGAACAAGGAAGCGGCGTTTCGCGTGCTGAAGGCGAAGCTCTACGAGCTCGAAGAGCAGAAGCGCCAAGCCGAAATAGAAGAGCTGCGCGGCGAGCGCATGGAAAACTCGTTCGGAAGCCAGATTCGCAACTACGTGCTCTATCCCTACCAGATGGTGAAGGACTTGCGTTCCAACTACGAGACCGGCAACGTCGACGCCGTCCTCGCCGGCGACCTCGAACCGTTCGTGATCGCCTACCACAAATGGAAGGCGTCGCAGTAAGGCTGGGCGTGACGCTTCGTGTATGACGTAAAGTGTCACGCGGCGCGCCTGAACTGCTCATTTTCACCATAGTGGCGTTGTACAATAGGCACCTGCGGGAGAGAGAAAGGTGCCCTATGAAATCGACCGAGCTGAAGGCGAAGGCCAACGACCTGCGCATCGACATCGTGCGGATGATCGCGGAAGCGGGAAGCGGGCATCCGGGGGGGTCGCTTTCGTGTGCGGACATCCTCACGGCGCTGTATTTCGGCGGCGTGCTCAAGCATGATCCGTCCAATCCCGATGCCAACGACCGCGATCGGTTCATCATGGCGAAGGGCCATGCTGCGCCGGCGCTGTATGCTGCGCTCGCGCATGCGGGCTATTTCCCGCGCGAGGAACTGGGCACCCTGCGCAAGCTCGGCGCCAGACTGCAGGGGCATCCCGATTCGAATCTCGTGCCCGGCGTGGAAGTCTCCACCGGCTCGCTCGGGCAAGGGCTTTCCATAGCGGCGGGGCTTGCCGCCGGCCAACGCCTCGTGAACGACGATCATGCCGTGTTCGCGTTGCTCGGCGACGGCGAGTGCCAAGAGGGCCAGGTGTGGGAAGCGGCCATGTTCGCCGCGCACAATAAGCTCGACAACCTGGTGGCCATCGTCGACCGCAACTGCCTGCAGATCGATGGCAACACCGCCGACGTGTGCGACCCGGGAGACATCGGCGCCAAGTTCGCCGCTTTCGGGTGGGACGCCTCCGAGGTCGACGGCCACGACATCGACGCGCTCATCGAAGTGCTCGCCGCCGCGAAGGCGTCGCGTGCGGGCAAGCCGCATGTGGTCGTCGCCCGCACGGTGAAGGGCAAGGGCGTTTCCTTCATGGAAGGCCAGGCCGGCTGGCATGGCAAGGCGCCCAACGCCGACGAGCTCGCGCGCGCCCTCGACGACCTCGGCTACAAGGGCGATTCGGTCTACATCGCCGTCGCCAATCCCGGCACCGTCGCCGAGCCGGGCACCGAAACGACTGCAACGGCCAACCCGCCCGCTCCGCAGCTCCTAGACCCGGCTTCCGAAGCCGCCGGCCAGAAAAAGGCCACCCGCGCGGCTTACGGCACCACGCTCGCCGAGCTCGCCGACGCCGGCATTCCCATCGTCGCGGTCGATGCCGACCTCACCGGTTCCACCACCACCGCCAAGTTCGCCGCAGCGCATCCCGATTACGCGAAACGTCTGTTCAACACGGGCATCGCCGAACAGAACATGATCGACGTCGCCGCAGGGCTCTCGCTTGCGGGCAACGTCGCGTTCACCGGCAGCTTCGCCGTGTTCGGCACGGGCCGCGTCTACGACCAGATCCGCAACACCGTGTGCTATTCGAACCTCAACGTGACGGGGGCCCCCACCCACGCCGGCATATCCGTGGGCCCCGACGGAGGCAGCCACCAGATGCTCGACGACCACTCGCACAAGCGCGGGCTCCCCCCCCCGCGCGTGCTCGTGCCCGCCGATTACGCGGCTGCCGCTGCTGCGATGCGCCTGGCTGCGATCACGCCCGGCCCGGTGTACGAGCGCATCGGCCGCGCGGCG
>JAFUBE010000864.1 GCA_017460365.1 Eggerthellaceae bacterium | reverse complement strand
TGAGCCCGAAGGGCGAGTTCGCGAATCCGGCGCGCCGAAGCGAGGAGCGGTCAGCCTCCGCTTGCTCCGCGCTCCCAGTCGCGCCCGCCGCTCCGTTGCCCAAGCAAACGACTAGTCCGCGTACACTTTCACGAACTCGGTGAAGCCTTCGTCTTCGAGGGTTGCAATTTGGCGCTTCATGTTCTTGCGCATGGGCAACACGGCTGCGGTCTTTCCCTCGGCACGCAGCTGCCGAGCTTGACGCAGGGCATCCAAACGCCGCCCAGATTCGGCCTTCGCATCCACGAGGAACGCCACGGCATCGCCGGCAACGGCCTCGCCAGCTACATTGGCATCGCGCAGCACGGCAATGATGCGCTCGAAGCCGATGGAGAACCCGCACGCGCACACCTCTTCGCCGCTGAACTTCCCGATCATCTCGTCGTAGCGACCGCCGCCGGCAATCGAGATGTTGAAGTTGTCGACCGTCACCTCGAAAATCGGGCCGGTGTAGTAGCCCATGCCGCGCACAAGCGTGGGATCGAACGCAATCGTAACTCCCTCATCGGTGAGCGCCGCTGCATCGGCGATGATCTCGTCGAGGTTCGCAGCCACGTCGGCCAGCCCCTCGGCGTCGACCGCCTCGCAGAACGCGCGGCTGAACGTGTCGCCAGCCTCGGCGCTGAACAGCTCGAGATAGCGATCGGCGGTGTCGGCCGCTGCGCCGTTTGCGAGCAGCTCGTCGCGCACGCCGTCGAAACCGATCTTGTCGAGCTTGTCGAGCGTCACGAGCACGCCACCAAGGTCGTCTTCGGCAAAACCGGCCTTGAGCGCCGCAGCGCGCAGGATGCGCCGATCGTTCACGTGAATGGTGAACTCGCGGATGCCCGCGCGGCCGAGCACGCGGGATAGCGCCTTCGACGTGGCGCTGATCAGCTCGATTTCGGCGAGGTTCGTGGCGTCGCCGAGCACGTCGATGTCGCACTGCACGAATTGGCGGAAGCGCCCCTTCGCAGGCTGGTCGGCACGCCACACGGGGCCCACCTGCAGCGCGCGGAACGGGTTCGGCAGCTGCTCTTTGTTGTTCGCGTAGAAACGCGCAAGCGGCACGGTGAGGTCGTAACGCAGCCCGTTGTCGACGAGCGAGTCGCGATCACCCGACTCCCACGCGCGCGCGAGTGCGGCACCCCGCTTCTGCACCTTGAAGATGAGCTTTTCGTTGTCGCCGCCCTGCTTCGACGTGAGGTTGCCGATATGCTCCATCATCGGGGTCTCGATTTGCGCGAAACCGTACGCCGCGTACGTCTCGCGGATCTCGGCGAGCACCGAGTTGCGCAACCGCATGTCAGACGGCAGAAAATCGGTCATCCCCTTAACGGGCTTCTTCGAAAACGCCATGGTTCGCCTTCCTGTGTGGTTGGTCCGCTTCGAGGGCTAGTCGAACACCCAGCGGCCGTCGCTCGTGGGCTCGACGTCGGTGTAGTCCTCGTCGTCTTCGTCGTTTTCGTCGGGCGTTTCCTCGACGACCTGCACGCGGCGGGTTTCCTCGTACGGGAAGACCTCGCGGAACACGTCGAGGCTCGGGCCGCCGGCGATTGCGAAGACCACGCGCTCGAACTGGCCAGGATGGGCGTCGAGCCATGCCTTGAACAGCTCGGCGACGACCTTCGGGTCGTTCTCGAAGAAGCCGCAGCCGAACGCGTGCAACACGAGCGTGTCGGCGCCTCTATACGCTGCGATGCGCATGATGGCCTCGATGCGGTTGGCGAGGTCTTGGTCGCATTCGGCTTCGGAGCGGTGGTTTTCGAGCGCAAAACGCCTGTTCACGGGTGCAACGACCAGAATGTCGCGCTTTTTCGTGACGCCGCCGGTAGTGAACACGATGTCGGTGAGGTAGATTGCGCGGTCGGTGTTCAGGCCGCCGCGGCCGGACTGACGGTTGCCTTCGTAGTAATCGGCACGCAGGCCCTCGAGCACCGGGAACAGGTTGCTTTCGGCGCAAATCTGCTCTTCGGGGCTCCAGCCGCCGGCGAGGTAATTGCCGCCCGGGTTGCGGAAGTTCGCCGAGTCGAGCACGCACACCTTGCCGTTCGCGTTCTCGATCGCCCGTGCCAGAGGCTCCCACACGACCACAGCCTGAGTTTCCTCGAAGCGCGGCTCGGGCAGCTCGAGCTCGCGCCCGTCGCCGTCCTCGTAGATGACCGCCGATTCGATTGCGGCCTTGATATCGCTCTCGAACACACCGCGCACCAACCCGTTATGCTTCTTCGCCTCCGCCGCTCGCTCTTCCTTCGTTGGCATGTTTCACGCTCCTTACGCTCGTCATTCCTTCCTTTCCAGTATAAACCACCCTGCTTACTGCCCGACTGAAACTGGCCCATTGCCCTGCGATCCGCCAGACCCGAACCGCGACGGCCCCGCGGACTGCCCCACTTACTGCCAGACC
>JAFUBE010000863.1 GCA_017460365.1 Eggerthellaceae bacterium | reverse complement strand
GCTCGGTGGCAAATGCGAAGAACTCGCGCGTGATGGCCTCGAGGTCGTCGGGGATGCGCAGCCCCGCCACGCGTGCGAGGTCCTCCGTCATCATGTTCTCCGGGAACTCGGCGAGCAGGAAATCCATCGTCTCGGAGTAGCGGTAGCACGTCTTCGTGTTCACAAGCGCGCGCTCGCACAGCTCCTTCACGGTGATGTCGCGGTAATCCATCTCGCACATCATCTGCTCGAAGGCGGCGTGAATGGTGCGTATCGTCTTCACGACACGCTTGTCATCGGGGCGTTCTCGCATCGTTTCTCCTTTCGCGCTCGGGTCGATTATATACCCCAATATGGTTTTATAGGTACACAAGATGCATAAACGGTCCCATAGGCACACGGACGGAAAAAGGCCGCCCATCGACCCCGAATCTACGCCAGGGCATGATGGTTTCGCAATCAAGTGAAAGGAAGGCATCATGTCGAACGGGTTGAAGGTGGCGTTGCTGGCGCTCGCGTGTTTCGCGACGAGCATCTCGGAGTTCGCGATCGTGGGGATGATCGACGTCGTGGCGGAATCGGCCGGGGTGAGCGTGGCCATGGCCGGCCAGCTGCTCACGGCGTTCGCGCTGTCGGGCGGCATCGGCGTGCCGCTTGTCGTGATGACGCTCGCGAAGCTCGAGCGCCGCGACCTTATGACGGTGTCGCTCGCCCTGGTGGTCGTCGGCTGCGCGCTCATGTCGGTGGTGACCGACTTCTACCTCATGATGCTCTCGCGTGTGTTCATGGCAATCGGCTCGGGCATCTTCGCGGTGACGTGCTTCGCCGCCGCCCCGCAGCTCGCGGCCCCTGGACGCGAGGCGTCCGCCGTTGCCACGGTGACGCTCGGTTTCAACGCGGCGCTCGTGCTGGGTTTGCCGTTCTCGCGCCTGATGGTAGCCGCGCTGCCCTGGACGGCCGTGTTCTGGTTCGTCGGAATCGCGAGCGCGGTGATGATTCCGGTCGTGCGCGCAATCGTGCCGCGCGGCCGCGACGCCGCACCGAAGCCGCTTGGCGAGCAGCTCGCCTATCTGAAGCGCCCCCGCGTGCTGCTCACGTTCGGGTTGAACCTGTTCTGGGTGGCCGGCTACGCGACGCTTTACTCCTACATCACGCCGTTCTTGCAGGAGGCCACGGCGCTCGACGCGGTGGCGCTCTCGGCGGTGCTGCTCGCCTTCGGCGCCTCGACGCTGGTGGGTAACAAGCTCGGTGGGTGGCTGTGCGACCGCTTCGGCATGCGCCCAGTCGTGCTAGGCGCCCTCGCCGCTCAGGTGGCGCTGCTCGTGGCGCTGTTCGCGCTCGGTGGCTCGCTGTGGCTCGTCATCGCTGCGGTGCTCGTGTGGGGCGTGTTCTCGTGGATTCCCTCGCCCATCATCAACCTGGCCGTCGTGCAGGCGGCTCCCGAGGCGGCTGACGTCATGTTGTCGCTGAACAACTCCACGACCCAGTTCGCCTACGCCATCGGTGCCGGCGTGGGCGGCATCGTGGTGGCGAGCGCCGGCGCGCATCCGCTGTGCCTCGTGTCGATCGCGTTGCTCGCGCTCGCCGCCGCCGGAGCGTTCGCCACGAAACCCGCGGATTCGGCTGCGCCCGTCGCGGCGGTGCAGGAGGCGTAATGGCCGTGTCGGCAACTCGAAAAGGGCTTCCCGCGATAGCGATCAGCCTCGCGCTCTTGCTGGCGGGATGCGCTTCGGCTCCTGGTCACGGTTCGCAGGCTGTCCAATCGGAAAGCGGCGAAACGAATAGCCTTTCCAATTCGGCAAGCGCGGTATCACAGAGAGAAAGCGGTGGGGAAACGATGGAAGAAGAGCGAGCGGTAATTGCGGCTTACGAGGCCATGCAGCAGGCGATGGTCGACAAGGACGTCGAAGCCATGCGGGCGCTCACGACCGAGGACAAGACGTTCACGCACATGTCGGGCAAGACCCAGACGCGCGAGGAATTCTTCGGCGAGATCGCGGACGGCACGCTGAACTACTTCGGGTACACGGTGCACGACCCGCGCGTTACGGTCGAGGCCGACCGCGCGACGCTCGCGGGTTCGACCACGCTCGACGCGCGGGTCTACGGCACGTCCGGCTCGTGGACGCTGCCCATGAACGCGCATTTCATCAAGCAAAACGGTCGTTGGATTCAATGCGACTAGAAAGAAGGTTTGAATGGAATCGGTAAGCAGGCGGTCATTCCTGGCGGGGGCAGTTGCTGCCGGGGCAGCGGTGATGGGATGGGGCGTTGCGGGATGCTCTGCCTCGCAGGCGGGCTCTGCAAGCGCGTCGGGCAGCGCGAGTTCGGCGCAATCTTCCAGTTCGGCATCGACGAGCGTGAGTTCGAGTTCGAGTTCGAGCATCTCTTCTACAGGAACGTCGGCGAG
The DNA here is from genome assembly GCA_017460365.1 of Eggerthellaceae bacterium. Taxonomy (GTDB): domain Bacteria; phylum Actinomycetota; class Coriobacteriia; order Coriobacteriales; family Eggerthellaceae; genus UBA9715. The sequence goes on along the minus strand of JAFUBE010000863.1, from coordinate 6,475 downwards.
CGCGGCGGCTTTCGCGACCGGCCCCACGTTCGACCTCTCGAAGCGTACGGTCGTGCTGAACAACGGTGTGGAGATGCCGGTGTTGGGCCTGGGCACCTACATCTTGTCGAACGCGCAAGCGGAAGAATCGGTGTATGCGGCCCTCATGGCGGGAACGCGGCTCATCGATACGGCGCGCATCTACGGCAACGAGGAAGGCATCGGTCGCGGCATCAAGCGCGTCGGCGTGCCGCGCGACGAGGTGTTCTTAACGACGAAGCTGTGGACCGCCGACTTCGGCAGCGCCGCAGCCGCCATCGACGCATCGCTGCAGCACCTCGGGCAAGACTACGTCGACCTCATGCTGCTGCATCACGAGGACGCGAACGACGAGGCGGCCTACCGCGCGATGGAAGACGCCGTCGCTGCGGGCAAAATTCGCTGTATCGGCATCTCGAACTTCTACGAGGATGGGATCGCGCGTATGGTGGCCGCCGCGTCCATTCCACCGGCGGTGCTGCAGAACGAGACTCACCCCTATTACCAGGAGCGCAGGCCGAAGGTTGCGGCGGCGAAATCGTGCACGGTGCTCGAGAGCTGGTTCCCGCTCGGCGGCAAACAGGACTGCCACACGCTGTTCGCCGACCCGGTCATTGCGGAAGTCGCGGCCAACCACGGCGTCTCACCCGCCCAGGCACTCATCCGCTGGCATTTGCAGACGGGCAACGTCTACATCCCCGGCTCTTCCAACCCCGACCACATTCGCGAAGACGCCAACGTTTGGAACTTCGAGCTGACCGCCGACGAGATGGCGGCCATCGATGCGCTCGAGAAGGGTCAGAGGCTCGCATGGTACTAGGAACGAGAACGCTCGCGCAAGTCATTACGGCATTCGTGCTGGTAAGCGTGTTGATCGCATTGGCGGCGTGCGCTTCGCAGCCGGGGACTTCCGCTCCAAAGTCTTCGGATGCCGCCGTTTCCGAGGCGGACTCATCTGCTGAACCGGGGCCTGTGTCGTCCCCGTCTTCCGCGTCCACCGTCCCCGCTTCTCCGCCGAGTCCCTCAGCGGCCTCGGCGCCGACCGCTGCGGCCGAGCCGTCGATCATGTACCTCGGACAAGCTTCGGTGCGCATCGTTACGCCCGAGGGAAAGGTGATCTATGTCGACCCCTATGCGGGCGAAGATGCCTGGTATGAACTTCCCGCCGACCTCATATTGGTCACGCATGCGCATTTCGACCACAACGGGCTCAACCGCGTGGCCAGTCGCGCCGAGGGGTGCGTCACCGTCACGCAGGATGACGCGGTCGACGGCGATGCGCATCCTGTGTTCGACTTCGGCTTCGCCACGGTCGTCCCCGTGCAGGCCGGCTTCAACGCGCTGCACGACGTCCGCGATTGCGTCGGCTACGTTGTCGAGCTTTCGAACGGCACGAAGGCATACCCGACTGGCGACACCTCGACCACCGACGACATGCGTGACGGCACGCTCGCCGCCATGCATATCGACTACGCGTTCTGGTGCACCGACGGCGTGTACAACATGGGAAACGCCGAGGCTGCCGAAGCTGCCCGCATGGTGGGAGCCGCCCGCAATATTCCGTACCACAACGACACGTCCAATTCCGGCGAGATGTTCGACCGCTCAGCCGCCGCTGATTTCGCGGCCCCCAACAAGTTCGTGATGAACCCTGGTGATGAAATAACGCTGAAATAAGGAGGAAAGTGTGAAAGACGATTGCAGGGCAAACGGTAGAAACCCTGTGGTAAACGGTAATTTACCCAGTTCAGACGCGTGCCGTTCCTGAGTCTTTCATAACGATTTGTGCCGTCGGCGAAGGCGGCGGAATGGAGAAAACCATGCAAGGAACCGTCCTACCCACGCGCGTCATGGCAATCGCCTGCGCCCTCGTCGTGGCGTTGTGCCTGTCGACCTCGTCGGTGCCGCCGGCATTCGCCGATACGCTGGCGGCTTCACCGATGAAAGCCGCGAAGACGTCGGCGAAACCAGCGCTTTCCAAGAAGAGCGTCACGGTAAAAGCGGGCAAACCGAAGACGCTGAAAGTGAAAAGCGGCTCTCAGTACACGATGAAGAACGTAACCTGGACTTCCGACAAGCCTGCAATCGCGAAGGTCGGCAAGAAATCGGGCGTGGTCACAGGCGTGAAAGCGGGTTCGACGAAGGTTCGCGCAACGGTGAAGGCGAAAGCCGTGAAAACCGGCAAGGCCAAGACCTTCCGGCTGGTCTGCAGCGTGAAAGTGAAGCCGAAAACCGCAGATTCGGGCTCGGACTCGAGCTCAGGCTTGGGCTCGGGTTCGGGCGATTCCGGCAATCCTGACGACCAGGACGGGTCGGGGGATTCCGATGGCCCGGGCACGGTGACGCCGGGCGATGGCCCGACATCGCCGTCTACGAGCTCGAGGACGCTCGTCGTGTATTTCTCGCATGCCGGCGAGAACTACAGTGTGGGCACGGTCGAGCGCGGCAATACGGCAATCGTCGCAGACAAGATCGCGGCTCGAACCCATGCTGACGTATTCGAGATCATCCCGAGCGAGCCTTATCCGGCGAGTTATTCAGAGCTTGTTGATGCAGCTCAATCGGAGAAGGCGACAGGAGCGCGACCTGCATATACGGGGGACGTGGCAGACTGGGGCTCGTATGACACCGTGTTCGTCGGTTATCCGATATGGCACGGAGACCTGCCGATGGTCGTGTACACGTTCCTCGAATCTCACGACTGGGCTGGAAAGACGGTCGTTCCGTTCAATACCCACGAGGGAAGCGGCCAGGCTGGTACGCAGTCGGTCATCGCGAGCAAATGCGCTGGCGCCGAGGTGAAACAGGGAATCGCGATTCGTGGCGCGACGGCGCAGGCCGCGAAAGACGGCGATTTGGCCCGGCTCGACACATGGCTCGATGGGCTCGGCATCGATTGGGCGGCTGGCGGCACCGACCCTGCGAATGAGCCCGCAATCGGCGCGTTTGACCTGCAGGCGCGTACGGTGCGCCTGAACAGTGGCTACGACATGCCCATCTTGGGAATCGGAACGTATGCGCTCAGCGACACGCAAGCGGAGAATTCGGTGTACTGGGCGCTGCGCGATGGCTACCGCCTTATCGACACGGCGCGCATCTATGGTAACGAGGCGGGTGTCGGACGCGGCATCAAGCGCGCAATCGAAGACGGCTTCGTGAAGCGCGAGGACATCTTCGTCACCACCAAGATGTGGACGAGCGATTACGGAAACGGCGCGGCGGCCATCGACGCATCGCTTCGGCGGCTCGGGCTCGACTGCATCGACCTCATGATCTTGCACCATTCGCAGCCGAGTAACGACGTGGCCGCTTACAAGGCCATGGAAGCCGCCGTCGCCCAGGGCAAGCTGCGCTCGATCGGCCTGTCGAACTACTACACGGCCGCCGATTTCGACCGGCTCGTGAACGCGACGGCGATTAAGCCCGCGCTGCTGCAAAACGAGACGCATCCGTATCACCAGAGCACGACGATGAAGCAGCACATCGCACGTTACGGCACCGTGATGGAGTCGTGGTTCCCGCTCGGCGGACGCGGTAACACGACCACGTTGTTCAACGACGAGACAATCGCGGGCATCGCCGCCGCGCATGGCAAGACCTCGGCCCAGGTCATCTTGCGCTGGCATCTGCAAGCGGCCAACATCGCGATTCCCGGCTCGAGCAACGAATCGCACATTGCCGAGAACATCGACATCTTCGACTTCGAACTGACCGACGACGAGATGCAGCGCATGACCGCGCTCGACAAGAACAAGCGCTTCGCGAATTACTAGGCTATCGGGAAGTGGCCCGTATACGGGCGCCTTCGCAGGAAATGAGACACGAGGAAAGGAAAGAGCATGATTTTCGATCGTAATGAAAGAAAGGAAGTAATCGCCCTTCTCGGAGCGGGGGCGATGGGGTGCGCTATCGTGCGGCGCATCGCTGCTGGGCGCACGGTGCTATTCGGCGACATCAGCGAGGCGGCGCTCGAGCGCATGTCGGACGAGTTCGCGCGCGGCGGCTATGACGTCGAGACGGTCGTGGTCGACGCGCTCGATACGCGGTCGGTGCGCGCGTTCGCGGCGCGCGCGGCCGAACTCGGTCCGGTGAAATACTTCATCGACACGGCGGGCGCTTCGCCTCACCAGACCACTCCTGAGCACATCCTGGCACTCGACATGGTGGCGACTGGCCATGCCATCGACGCATTCGGCAAGGTCATGGCCGAAGGTGGCGCGGGGCTTGTTATCTCGAGCCAGACGGGCTACATGTACCCGATTCCCTATGACGCAGAGCAGCAGATCATCGCTGCGGCAACCGACGAGCTGATGGACTTGCCGTTCATCCAGGAAACGGCCATGAAAGATTCGGGGCTTGCCTACATGATTGCCAAGCGCGTGAACCACCTGCAGGTTCTGCGCGCCGCAGCAACCACATGGCGCGAGCGCCGCGCCCGCATCAACACCATCAGCCCTGGCGTCATCGTGACCCCGCTTGCCTACGACGAGTTCGCTGCCGCGGGCGAGGGGTATCAGCGCATGATCGATGCGGGTGCGGCACAGCGCGTGGGAACGCCCGATGAAATAGCCGAGGCGGGCGCGTTTCTACTTGGCGATCATGCAGGGTTCATCACGGGAACCGACCTGCTTATCGATGGTGGCACCATTGCCGCCATTCGCGCAGGCTGCTATACGCTTGGGGAATAAGGGGGTTTGCATGGACATCGATCGCAGGGATTTCGTGAAGGGAGCGGCTGTCGCGGGGGCGGCGGCTGCCATGATGGGCGTGGCCGGATGCGCGCCGGCGGGTCAGGGATCGTCGTCGAGCGCCGTCGCACAAGCTAATGCCACTTCGGGTGGAACGGCGACGAATGCGGCGAGTTCCGCCTCTTCGAGCTCGAGCGCGTCGGCCACGCCTGCAAGCATGACGTCGACCATCAAGACGACCAACTCGACTCCGGGGGGTTCCAAAGTCTACTACACCGATGACATCAGCGCCGCCGGCCTGCTTGCGGTTTACAAAGCGCTTGGCTTTTCTCCTACCGGCAAGGTAGCCGTGAAACTGCACATGGGTGAAGAGGGCAACGCCAACTACCTCGACCCGGGGTTGCTTCGTCAGCTCGTGGAAGAGGTGCGCGGGACGTTCGTCGACACGACGGTGCTCTACGGCAAGCGCTCGACGCCGACGGGATACTACGAGGTGGCCGCCGACCACGGGTTCGGCTATGCGCCAGTCGATATTCTGGACGAGACGGGTGGCATGAAGCTGCCGGTGGTCGGCGGTTCGCGCCTGACCGAAGCCGAGCTCGGCGCCAAGTACGCCGACTACCAAAGCTGGGTATCGGTCGCGCATTTCAAGGGGCATGGCATGGCCGGATTCGGCGGCACGTTCAAGAACCTGGCGATAGGCCTCGCCACGGTTCCGCAGAAGCGCATCGTGCACGGACCGAGCTTCGATACGGGCGCGGTGTTTCTCGAGAGGGTGGTCGACGTCGCTAAGGCCGTATTCGACGATCTGAAGGGTAGGATGGCGTGCGTGAACGTCATCAACAACCTCTCGCTCGACTGCGATTGCGACAGCTCGGCGGGTGCGCCCGTCATGGCCGACATCGGCGTTCTCGCCTCGCTCGACCCGGTCGCGCTCGACCGCGCGAGCCTCGACCAGATATACCTGTCCGACGATCCCGGCAAAGACTCCGTGATCTCGCGGATCGAGAGCCACGATGGCGCCCACCTTCTCGACTATGCGGAATCTCTTGGCCTCGGCAGCCAGACATACGAACTCGTTGCCGTGTAAATCGTCAAGATCGCCGCATGAATGTCTTTATAGGTACGCGAGTTGGGGATGTGTACCCATAAACCGCTTCGAGCTTCCGATGTGCCCATTGAGCTGCATTCCCGTTTGGATTGACAATGGGGCCAGAAGCAAGGACCGATGAAAGGACGCAGCATGACTCTGGAAAACCAAACCTACGTGAAGCTCAACAACGGAATCGAGATGCCGCAGTTCGGCATGGGCGTGTACATGGTGCCGGAAGGCCCTGAAACGGTGAACGCCGTGGCCGAGGCACTGCGGCAGGGCTATCGCCACATCGACACCGCGCATGCCTACCAGAACGAGCGCTCGGTCGGACGCGCAGTGGCCGAAAGCGGCATCCCGCGCGACGAGGTGTGGATCACGACAAAGCTGTGGCCGAGCGAGTACGGCCGCGGCAAGACGGCGGCCGCCATCGACAAGATGCTCGAGCGGCTGGGAACCGATCACATCGACTTGCTGCTCCAGCACCAGCAGTTCGGCGACTACCTGGGCGCCTGGGCCGACATGGAGGATGCGGTCGATGCGGGCAAGGTGCGCGCAATCGGCCTGTCGAACTTCGAGAGCGAGCGGCTCGAGGAAGTCTGTGAGGCCGCGCGCATAAAGCCGGCTGCGCTGCAGGTGGAATGCCACCCCTACTACCAGCAAAACGCTCTGAAAG
>JAFUBE010000862.1 GCA_017460365.1 Eggerthellaceae bacterium | reverse complement strand
GGCGCGGGCTTCAGCCCGCCCGAGAAAGCCGAACTATCGCCTAGAACCACAACCAGGATACCACTACATCACGCAGCCCCCCTTCCGACAGCACCAGCTCGATTATCCTTGCCGCATGCTCAGCCGCGCTGCCTTCGTAGGTTGGCTTGGGTGCGAGTCTCCTCTTCTACGGCTTCTCGTAGACCTCTGCAATCGATGCTTCCGTAAACCAGCGCTTTTCCTGCCAGTCCTCGTCCATCTCGGACAGGACCGCCCCGATGAGGCGGATGAGCGACTTGCGCGACGGGAACACCTGCACGACCCTGCCGCGGCGCTTGACCTCGCGGTTGGCGCGCTCCGCCTTGCCGGTGGAGTACGCGCTGTCGAAGGCCTTCTCGGCGTCCTCGAGCGCCTTGAGCCTGGCGTCGAGGTCGTCGGCTTCCCCAACAGTTCCTTCAACGACCTCTAGCGCAGATTCTACAGCGGTTTCCGTAGAAACCTTCCCTTCTGCCATGCTTGCCTCTTTCGTGAAGACCGGAACTGCGTTGGCTCGTTAGGCGCAGACGAATCCGCACATACTTTAGCTATTACGCTTGTCATGCGCTTCCGTCTCATTATTACTTAAGAAACTGCAAAGCAGCAGAGCGGCAAGGCACGCCCCGTCATGGCGGAATGGTGAAATTGGCGGGAGGGAGATTTAAAGATTGAGACAGCCGAGTTTCGTGCGCGTATCAGAGCCGAAGGAAGAGCGTTGAGGTCGAGGCGGAGGGGGCTGTCACAGACGGGTGTGATGCCTTGTCGATAACAAGCGTGATGTTGACGACCGAATGACGAAAACGCGATCGGGCGCAGGAATGGCGAGGCACATGAACTTGAAAATTCTCAGAGCGGTTACCTCCTTCGCGTTGGCAGCAGCGCTCGTTCCCGTGGCGCCGCTGAGTGCGGGCGCCAATGAAAGCACGCAGCCACGACTGCCAATAGAGGAGCTGTTGACGGCAGGCGATTATGCCGAAGGCGAAGCGATCGCCCTCGTGCGCGCGGATGGCGATTCGGGCGCTGCAGGCGAAGGCGAAACGCTGGCGGAAGTGGATGCGAATGCGGTGGAGCTCGCAGCTAAAGACGCCGCCGAAACCGAAAGCGCGCTCGACGATGTGGCCCTGCTTCGCGTTCAGTCCGCCCCTGCGGACGCCTACGCCGTCAAGCACGTCGTCGACCCCACGCGCACGACCGAGCAAATCCTCCGCGACCTGTACAAGAACCCCGACGTCATCGCCGCAGAGCCCAACTACATGATGGATACCGCTGCAGCCTTCGGAAACGAAGCCCAAGCATCGGGCTCGGCTTCTGCAACACGACGATCTCCAGTCACGTTGACCATCGGCGAATCGAGCGACCTTGCAGCACCCGGCGCCTTCGCGGACAACCCGAACGACCTGACGGACCAGCAATGGGACCTCTCGGCGAGCACAGCGGACTACACGACGCCCCGCTCCCCCTCGGCGGGCTACAGCGTGAACGCTCCCGGCTGGCAAAAGGACCGCACGAGCACCAGCGCACCGGCGAACGCCTCGGGCACCGTGTGCATCATGGACACGGGACTTGACGTGAGCCACCCCGACCTGGAGAACGTGGTGCTCACCTTCTCGAAATCGCAGCAGGAGAAGTACGGCTGCGGGCCCCACGGCATGAACGCGAGCGGCGTGGGCGAGGCGGGCGACGTAACCGACTACGACGGGCACGGCACGCACGTCGCAGGCATCGTGGCCGCGCAGTGGAACGGGTTCGGCGTATCGGGCGTGGCGAACGGCGTGAATATCTTCTCGATGCGCACGTTCTCCGAGAGCGGCAGCGTCGACCAGAAGTCGACAGTCAAGGGCTTCAAGTTCCTGGTCGACGTGGCGCAGGAGGTCAACCTGAAGGCCGTCAACTGCTCGTGGGGCAACATCCGCGCGGAGTTCATCCTCACGGTTATGGCCAACGAGCTGGGCAAGAAGGGCGTGAACACCGTGTTCGCGTCGGGCAACCGCGCGCTCGACCTCGACGAGAACATCGACTCGGGCGGGCAGGTAAACAGCGTGTACGCGCTCGTCGTGAACGCCGCCCAGCCAGATGGCGCTATGACCGACTTCTCGTGCTGGGGGCAGATGTCCACCGACGTGTTCGCGCCTGGCGCCGAGATCATCTCCACGATGCCCACCTCCGTCACGGCATCCGGCGTCTACACGGACAACACGCGCTTCTACCCGGAGGCAACCGCGCAGGCAAACCTGCTCTACGGCATCGACCGCTTCGACGCGGAATCGTCGGGCGTGCGATTCTTCGACAAGAACCCGGCGCTCGATTCCAGCGCGAAGGAGATAGGCTCGCGCACGACGGAGGTCGGCTTCGACGATAAGGGCGCCATGGCGTTCAAGGTGCGCTCGCTCGCGAAGTCGGAATCGTTCCTCGGCGGTTACCGGAAAGCCGAGAACGGCTCGGTGTTCCTGGCCATACCGGTCGCATCGCCGGCCGCTGCGAAGTGGGTGGCGCTGCGCGACGCCGTGAGCGACGGCAACAAGTTCGCCGGCGGAATCGCCTCCATCACCTGCGAGACGAAAGACGGCGGCAAGCCCGTGCAGGTCGACAACTTCTGCGTCGACGCGATGGCCAAGGGGCTGACCGCAACCTCGAGCGGGTCGGTCTACTGGTCGCAGTGGATGCCGAAGAGCCTGGACGTAGAGGGATACGTGAACGCCTCGAACGAAGCGCACCGGAAATACCTGGAAGACCCGGCGAGCCTTGACTTCCAGACGCAGACCGCCACGTACAAATACAAGGACCCTGGCGAGGTCTCGGGCCTGTACAGCTGGGCCGACGGCGGCAAGACCTACATCATCGTCGAAGTCGGCCTGGGGGCCACCGAGTCCGACCCCGCCATAGACGATTCGACCACGCTCTACCTGGACAACGTGGCCGTGGGTAACGGCGGCTCCTTCACGGGCGCCTACGAGGTGATGGCGGGCACTTCCATGGCCACGCCATGCGTCACGGGCTGCCTTGCCGTTATCGCCAAGGACGAGCCTGCAAGCTCCACGCTCTCGCCCGAGCAGCTGGAGCTCGAGGCACGCGAGCGGGCGGCCAAGCTGCTTGCCGCAGTGGACTATGACGACTCCCTCTCGAAGCTCTGCAGCACGGGCGGGCGGGTGAACCTTCGCGGGCAGTCGACGTTCGCGAAGAAGGCCCCGCTCATCGCGCGGGCCGTTTGCGAAGGCGGAAAGCTGAGCATATCGGGCTACTTCTTCGGCAAGACGGGGACGCTCTCCATCGACGACGTCGAAGCGGCAACGGAAAGCTGGTCGGATGAGTCCATCGCCGCAACTGTGGGAGGCCTCGACAACGGCACGCACGTGGCGAAGGTCGTCAACGCCGACGGCGCCGTGGCGCGCGTGCTGTTCTCCTTCTCCTCCGATGCCGCGTCGGGCCGGCCCCTGTACGAGCGGAGCCACTCGCTGCCGCTTTCGCTGGAGGAGTACGCGGGCAACGGCACCGACCGCCTATACGGCGCGATGGTCGCCTGCGACGGCAAGCTGTACGCGATGTCCGCCGACATGGGCCGGAACCGCCCGCAGGACATGTGGTCTTACGACACGGCGACGGACGAATGGGCGCACGTGGCGCTTCCGGCGGACTACGACAAGGGCCAGGACCTCTATCCTGGACGCCTGACTGCCGCGAAAGGCACAGTCTACCTGTATGGGACCGTGAACGACGAAAGCTCCGGCGATGCCCTCTGGAGCTACGATGCATCCGCAGGCGAGTGGAGCCGCGTGCACGTAGCCGACCTGCCTTCGAGCGGCTGCATCTGCGCGCTCGGCGACCAGCTGTTCATCATCGACGAGTACAACTACGGAACCGCCGAGGACTCCAGCGCCCAGGAAAGCTCGGCCTCCCCTGCGCTCGCTGCTCAAGCCTCTGAAAGCGGCGGCAAGCAGGAGCGGGGCTTCTTCAGGATAATAGACGTGGAGAAGGGCAAGCTCGCGCCCGTGAAGGGGGACATTCCCGGCCTGGTGGCAGGTGATGGGCAGAACGAGGAGAACTACAACCTGCTGCTCAGCCGTGCCGTGGCGAGCAACGAAAAGCTGTACTGCTACGCGCACAGCAACAGGCAGAAGATCCCCGGCACGCTCATCCGGGCGACATACGACGCCGACACGCAATCGATGGTGGTGGAGGACCTCAGCGATGCCCTCAAGGCGGCCATCGGAGACGACCTCGACTCGTACGTCGACCAGCAAACGGCCGAGACTCTCGTCGACCACTTCACGATAGCAGGACTCCCGGATGGCCTCGCCATCATCGGGTCCGACAAGACAGGCGCCGACACGCACGTCATCAAGGACTCGGGCACGACCGCCGAGACGTACGCGCGCACATCGTGCTACCACCATGCCACCAACCCGCTCGCCACGTACTCGGACGGATACCTGTACGTGACGGCCAACAACGCGACCGAGCCCGACGTCATGTACTTCCGCTCGACGTATTACGGCAACGCAGAGCAGAAAGCCGACCCGTCCGCGGACTCGGGCGATCGGCAAAAGGCAACCGACGACGACGCCAAAGCAGCCAGTGCATCAGCGAAACCAGACGACGGGGCCGCTAAGACGACAACCACATCTGCGAAAAGCGCCGCGCCCAATACCGGGGATTCCCTGCCTGTTGCCGCAGCGGGCTTGGTTGCCGCGATTGTCCTCGTCTGCTTCGCCGCTGCTTGGGCGGCACGACGCCGACACCGCAGTTAAAGCGCGGCAGCTTGCGGTAGCTGCTGCGCGAAAGCGATGTGGTAAAGCTTTGCGGGTTGCAGGGCGGCGTCTTTCCAGCGCGCTTTGACCCACTGGGGCAGGAGTACGAACAGGTACCGGACCTCCGTTCCGTCCGGCAGCTCGACGGGCACGGTTCGGGTCAGCGAAGCCTCGACGGCGCTCTTCCAGCGCCCATCGGCCGCCCCCCAGCTCTCCAGCAGGCCCATGACCCTCGCGCCTGCGCCGCCTTCGAACAAGGCACGCGTGCGCCCGGCTACAATGGCGTCGAATTTCACCTCGAGCGCGAACGCGTCCCCGAACGTGCCGTCGGGATAAATGTCAAGCTGGAAGTCCATGTCTCCCGGCGCCGCCTTCGCCATCTCCGTTATTTGGTGGAGCATCGCAGCGTCGTATGCCGCAAACCCGATCTTATCGAAACACTCTGCGAAGTACTCGGCGCTGTAGAATTCGGCGCCCAACTTGCTTCTTCGGAAATAGCCCCCCACACGCAAGGGGGCGCCAGCGCGGCATCTTGACATGCCGAGGTACGCCAGCTCCCATTCTCGGGGCAGGCGCTTGGCCAAATCAAGGTACAGCTCCGCGCGCTCGGGTTCGCCTGCCGCCTGGCAAAACGGCACCACGAGCTCGCTGTGCTCGTGCGGTTGGAAATAGACGCCAGCCGGCGTCGAGGCAGACTCGTCCGCGTCGGGCGTATACCCGAATGCGATGCCGGGGTGCTCGCGGCTCGCGCGCGCAAACCAATCGCGCAGCTGCTCCGTTCCGACAGCGCGGGGCGACTCGATATGGTCGCTTGCGTCGAACTCGGAATACAGCACGGTTGCATCCAGGAAGGGATCGCCCGCAAGCGGAAACTCAAGGTATACGTTCGGAAACGATTTCCCAACCATGAAGGGGCGAAGCGCGGCGGTCACGCGGCCGACGCCGTCGCCGAACAGAACCGGACCACGGCCCTCGTCTGCCGCCAGAAGGCAGAGCAGCTCGATTGCCTCCGCGTGTGTCGGAACCTTCATGTTGCGCACGTGTCCTCTCTTCGTGTGGGGAGAGACTGCCTGACGGGGGTGCGGAAGGGCATGTCCCTCGTGCCCCCGTCAGGCACCGGGCTAGATGCGCGTGTCCAGCTCCCTCCCACAGGTCGGGCAGGGAAACGGATAGTTCTTGTCGTAGCCATGCTTATCGTGCCACACAGCCGCCTGCGAGCCCTGCACGAGGAAGTTCATGTTGCAGTGGTAGCAGTGCACCCACGTGGCCCCGTACCACTCCCCGCCGCCGGAGATCGCCTCGAGTTCCTCGTCGGTGAGCGCGATTTCCTCATCCTTGGCAAGCTTCAAAAACTCCTCGGGAGTCTTGCAGGCCTGGAACTTCGACCTCAGCTCTTCTGTCAGGTCTTCATTGCGCATGTCTGTTCCTCCATATCCTCGCCATCAAATGAGGCGAATGTAATGAGCGGAAATCAGGGCGCCCGCATTCTGCATTGGAGCGCCCTGGTTGCATGCCGGGGCATTATCCCCCGGCATATTCGAAGGTGTTTTGCCAGCTCCTATTCCCAGATGTAATGGTGCTCCTTGCCACCCGGCGAAGCTTTTCCGCCCGCGAGCTGATCGAGCTCTTCCTCGGAAAGATCGATGCTTTCTTCCTTGATGAAAGCCATCGCCTCTTCAAGCGTCTTGATGCCCTTGGCTTTTTCCTGCTGCTCCGGGGTCAAATCTTCGAACTTCATACCTCACTCCTTGCCTAACCGGGCCCGCATATCCGCGATGCGGGCTTTGCCATTACGCACCCCGAAAGGGTGCTTGTGACTGTTACGCGCGCCGTGTGCGCCTGTCTCAACTTTCTCGATAACCTTTGCCCGCCGCGAGCCTCGATTGCAATCGCAAGTCGAACCCCTGGGGCCAGACAAAGCGGGTTCGCTGATTTACAGAAACCCTAGTTCTTCCTTGCTCTTGCGCACCGGCTCGGCATAGGTGCTGTTGAAGGTCTCGTCGGTCATGCGGTGGGTCGACTCGCCGAGCGAGATGCACGTCTGAAGCGCCTCTTTATGCGTTCCGCAGCGCGCCAGCACGTTGCCCCTGGCGTCGAAGACGTCGTACAGGCCGTCTTCGGCCTGGTGTATATACCCGCCTGACACCTCCTCGAGCTCTTCGTCGGCCAGCTCTTGCGCGGTATTCACCTTTGGCATTTCCTGCTCTGTCATGGTTTGCCCTTTCTGCC
>JAFUBE010000861.1 GCA_017460365.1 Eggerthellaceae bacterium | reverse complement strand
GCTCCGAATCAATCACGATCTCGCGAAGGTTTGCAAGCCACTCATAGGAAAGCTTCCGCATCCGCCCCTTACGCGCCGGCCTCGCCCGAATGCCGAGGTCCCGACGGTACACGTTCATCTGGACCTTCCCATCGGGCGTGTCATCGCACCAGACGAGCTCGTTGTGAAAATACGGCTCCTCGCCAGGCTCGTCCGCGTAGGTGAGCGACTCGAGAACGATCCGCCCGGTATCCTCGGGCCCCATCTTGTTCGCAGTATGCTCTTCGAAGATGAGAAGGCGCTTCTCCGAAGGCTCCCACCCGCATCGCACGAACCGCCACGGGTCAGGCCACCAGCCCCAATCCAGCCCGCACCGCAACCGCTCGAACCTGCGAATGCGCTCGTCGCTGATCCGCTCGTCCTTCACGTTTCCGAACACCGCGCCGCCCGTGCCGATGATCTCGCCCAAATACTCCCACCTCCAAGCCAGCTCGTTAGCCTGGCGAAGGTACTCTGCTTCATCGAGAAATGGCTGCCCGAGCCATTCCGGATGCGACGAGAGCACGTCGAGATACGAAGTCTTGCGCACCAGCGTGTCCGCCCGGTGAAGCCGTTCCATGTGCTCCTGGTTCACCCAAGACCACATCGTCTTCGGCGGGTTGTAAGAATAGAAGCACCAGAAGTCATCGCCCCCGCGCCGAAGCGAGTTGAGAATGGACCGCACTGCATCCACGCCCCCGAACTGGTCCAATTCTTCAAGCCACGAAATCGCAGCGTATCCCACGGGAAACTTCACGCCCTTCAACTTCAACGGGTCGTCAGCGCCCCTGAAAATGACCTTCTGGCCTGTGGGAATGAAAGTGAGCTCCATCGGCGAAAGCCTCGTGCGGAAATACGCGTCCAGCCCAAGGGAAGAGATCGCCCACAGCATCTGCTGGTAGACGCTGTCGCGAAGCGTGTTCCCAAATCGTCGGACGATGACGGCGTTTGTGAAGGGGAAGTGCACGATGAGAAGGACGATCGCCAGGCTGATGAAGCTGCTCTTCGTGCTGCCGCGTCCTCCGCAAAGCCAGAAATGGACGTGATGGTCCTCGGCGAAGATGTCGCCCAAGACGTCGTGGAAGGCGGGGATGACGAGGTCCGCCGCGTTAGTCGTCGCCATCGGCGTCACCACCCGCCACGCGCACCTCGACTCCGAGCGTGATCTTCGGCACCTCGTCGGCCTTGTCCTCGCGCGTGCGCTCAGCCCGCCCGAACTCGTCAGGGTAGCGCCGCTCGAGCAACCAGGCGGCCGCCGTCCAGTGCTGCGGCTTCTCGGACGCGCCCATCACGCGGCTCAGCAGCTCCTCCTTGTACTGCGCCTCGCTCTTTTTTAGGCCCTCAACTAACGCAACTTTCGGATTCGTGTCAGGGTCCTTGAGCCACTTGTACCAGGCGGTCTCGGAGACGCCCAGGCCGCGGCAGATGTCTGCGTTGCTCAGGCCGTGCGACTTCATCTCGATGGCCTGCTCGACCATCTTGTACGTGAGCTTTGGTTTTCTCATCGGGCGAACCTCCTCCCGGCATTTTCGTTCGGAGGCATCGTCCCACGCGGTCACAAACCTACTCGCGCTCGCGCTTGCTCTTCAGGTTGTGCTCCCTCATCAGGCGGGAGTTCTTCTGGCGAAGCTGCGCCCACCTTCGGTTGAGCTCCTCGTACTCGGGCCCGCCGTCGCAACCCGCAGCCTCCGCTTCGAGCAGCTGGTTGTAGGCTTCGTCCTCGGCGACATGGGCGGCGACCGTGCACCTCCTGCACATGCCTGACTGCCTGTTGATGCGAACACCCAGCGCGTGGCACTCGGGGCATTCCGTGAGAACCTTCAGGCTCGCGTGGATGCGAGAAGCCTGGATCTCAATGGCATGGAGTGTGCGGTCAACGCCGTAGCGGGCGAGTATCGCGTCGTGCACAACGGCAACGCCCTTATGCCCCAGCTCACGGATTACGTCGTTCTGCCCGGTGGTCCACATCATCGTTAGCCCCCGAGGGTGTTGCCGTGTTGCCGTGCTTGCCGCTGATTCCCTATATGCGCATCGCGCGCCGTTTTCGCCACCCGCATATGCGTAAGACGATGACGTGCTTTCAGGACTTCTAAAAGGTTTCGCGGCAACACTGGCAACAAACCAAGCATACAAGGCCGTTTTCCTGCGGAAACGCGTGTTGCCAGAGCTGTTGCCGCCGCCATCATGCAAGCTCTCCAGGATCGAGTGCGTAGTCCCACACTCGCGCCGACCCGTAGATTCCGCACCGTTGCTTCTTGGGGTTGCGCACCCAGTCGGGGAAGTGGTCGTCGAGAATCTGCGCGATGTCTTTCATGATCCACTTGCTACGCTCGAGCGCCTCTCCGGTCAGGTTGAACGCGTCTTCTGCTACCATCCGCGTGCACACACGGTAGACACGCTTCCTCACCTGCACTTCGAGCCAATTCTCGATGACGCCGATGCGCGTGTCCTCCACCGACGAGTTGTCACGCTGCCCCTCGGCAAGAACCTCGGCTTCTTCTGACAGCACGAGCGGGTAAAGCCACAGGAGCTCGTCCTCGGTCTGAGCCCGCTTCTTTGCCGCCTTGTACTGCTGGACGGTTTCCGCCCATGCCTGCTCGATGAACGCGCGAAGCTCCGCGACGTCCGCAAGGTCCCACCCCTTGCGGTCCTCGGTAACTGCGCAGTCAATCGGCAGGAAGCGGCGGTTGCCGGTGGGGTCGGTCAGGAAATCGTTCTCGTTGGTCGTCGCCAGGAACACGCACGACCGGGGCTGGTCCACGGGGAAATGCGCGTAAGCCTGTCGGACCGTAGTCTTCTGGGCGGTGAGCGCGGCCTTCACGGCCTCAAGCTCCTTGCCCTTCAATCCGCTCAGCTCACCGAGCTCGACGATCCATTTCCCGCCGGTCTGCTCCGATGTCGTCTTGGCGTTGGTGATATCGGTCACCGTCTCGCAGAAGAACTCCTCGCGCATGGCGAGGCGCCTGCCCGTCATCGACTTCTTGATGCCCTGCGCGCCTTTCAGCACGATGGTGTAGTCGAACTTGCATCCGGGCTCGTACGCCCTCCGCACCGCGCCGCGCATCCAGACGGCCGACGCCTCGTGCGTGTACAGGTTGTCTGCAGCGCCGAAAAGCGCCCATAGCATCAGCTTGGCACGCTGTTCACCGTCCCAAGGGGGATGCGAGTCGAGCATGTCCTCGCTTGGGTTGAAGCGG
>JAFUBE010000860.1 GCA_017460365.1 Eggerthellaceae bacterium | reverse complement strand
TCGCGGCGCAGTGGCAGGCCCCGGCCGGCGGAAAAGGACGCCGGCCGGAGACCGATATGAATCATTCAAACCATAGCGGCGACGAATCTGCGAGAATTCCAAGCTTTTACGGACCCAGGGGATTGAATACGGGTCCGGAATCCCATCGCGTTACAGTTCCCTTCCGCAAAAGATTGTTTGCGATGGGATTTCGCACCCGTCTTCAATTCCCTCCCCTTCCGTAGCAGTTGGAGGCGCTCCCTGGCGCCTCCAACGCCTTGGATACCACCCGGTCCATTATTCGATGGCGTGGTAGTACAATAAGCGAACAGGTTTCCAAAGCGGCAGGGGCAGGTTTGAGGGATCGCGACGATATCACGCAAGCGGTTGCAACCCACTCGAACACCGTCCTGCGCGTGTGCTCGCTCTACTTCGGGATACGTCCTGAACGCGAAGACGCATTTCAGGAAACCTTCTTGAAGTACGCGCAATCGCCCAAGCAGTTCGCCGATGACGAGCATCGGAAGGCATGGCTGATCAGCGTGGCGACGAATGTTTGCAAGGACATGTTGAAACGGGCTGAAGCGAGGACCGTCCTCGCGGACGAAATCGACGAAGCCGCCCGACCGAGCTGGCAACCGGAAGACGATGCAGCCAGTGGCCGCGCAGAAGAGCTCACCGAAGCTCTTCAAAAATTGGACGCCCGATACCGCGACGTCCTGTACTTGAAGTATTACGCATGCTATCCGGCATCCGAGATCGCGAAGATCTTGAATGTCCCCGAGAACACCGTGTACACGAACTTGGCACGCGGACGAGAGAAACTGAAGGAGGTGCTTACTCGTGAACGATGATGAGTTGATGGAATTGTTTTCGGCGTTCGACGACGTGAGCGCCCCGGAATCGCTTCAGGCATCCACGCTCGATTTCATTATGAGCGCGGCGGCCGCCCCAGCGGCGACCGATGCCGCAAACCCCGCTAACCAAGCCCCCACGGTAACCGCAACGCGCGGGGGTGCCAAAGCCCGCATTCGCAACAGGTGGCACGCCATGCGCGCAGCCGCCGTTGCCGCATGTCTGGCGCTTGCCCTCACTGGCGGCGCCGCCTACGCGTATCCGGCGTCAACAGTGCTGGTCACGCAAGGCGAGACCACCATCGAGCTGCACGTGAACGTGTTCGGCCAGGTTCTCTCGGCTTCGGCAAGCGACAACGAGACGCAGAGCATCATCGACCAGATGGGTCTCGTGAACACGCCGTTCTCCGATTCGGTCTCGCGCGTTTCCGATTCCCTGAAGGAGAACAACCCAGCTGCCCCGGTGACGGTCGTCATGAACGGCGTTCCCCAGCCTGCCGAGTTCGGCGAAAAGGCCCTTATTCCGCAGGACGAGAATCCGCAGCCCGCTCCCAATCCGGTAGCCGCAGACGAGAAAGCGGTCCTGGAGGCCGACGCCCCTGTCGTGTCCGACGAGAGCGCGCCGGTCGTATCTGCTCCTGTGGTCAGGATGGAAACGCCGGTGTACCTGCCCGAGCCCACTTACGGCGACAGCGACGATACGCCCAGCGAGTCCGAGGGCGGCAACCGTCCTTCGACCCCCGAGCCCTCTCAGCCGGTCCAGGATACGCCCGAGAAGCCCGTGGTCCCCGCACCTGATCCCGACCCCGATCCCAGCGACGTTACTCCCGAGCCGGCGCAACCGGTGATCGTCGACGAT
>JAFUBE010000859.1 GCA_017460365.1 Eggerthellaceae bacterium | reverse complement strand
GCGCCCTGAGCATGGAGGGCAATAGCGCCTGCGTCCTACCGCAAATGGTCACGCCGACACGCTAGCGCGCGCCCGGGCCGCGCATCGTCACCGACCGCGAGCTCGGGGCGTTCTTCCGCGAGGCGGACGAGCTGCCGTCCCATCCACTGGCCGGCCACAGGCACGTCATGGCGCCGGTGATATTCCGCCTCATGTACTGCGCCGGCCTGAGGCCGTTCGAGGCCCGCACGCTCCCCGTGCGCAACTTCGACTTCGACGCCGGCGTCATCCGCATCGTCGATTCCAAGGGCAGGGACAGGGACGTCCCCGTCCAGCTCGACGTCGCCGAGATGTGCCGGGAGTACAGCGAGCGCATGGAGATGCTCGCGCCGGGGCGCTGGGCTTTGTTCCCCGACCGCAGCGGCACCACGTGCTGGTCGTGGTACAGCATGAACAGCGCCTTCCGGTTGTGCTGGGAGCGCGCCGGGCTGTCCAGGTCCATCGGGCCGAGGCCCGTTCCGTATTCGTTCAGGCACACGTTCGCGACGAACTGCGTACGAAGATGGAAGGCCGAGGGGGCCGACCTGGCCGGGAACATCAGCCTGCTCCAAGCCTACCTCGGCCATGAGCGGGTCGAGCAGACGCTCTACTACGTGCATATGGTCCCCGGGGGTCCAGGGGACCCGGCGCCGTTCAACACGTGGGAACCGGTTGACAGGACTCGGGAGGGGGTCGACGGGGATGCCTAAGTTCAAGGAAAGGCGAGCGGCAGAGGTCGTCGGGATATGGTTGAGCGAATACTTGCCCGAGGTGAGGATGCTATCCCCGGGCACCATCGATTCCTACGGCAAGTCCCTCCAACTCTACCATGAATACCTGATGGATGCGGGCGGGCCGGAAGGGAGCCCCAGCCTGGTGCGCGACGGGCTGATGTCGGCGCGCATGAGGCACTTCGACGCCGCGCATGTTGCGGGGTTCGTCGAATGGCTGAGGTCGACCAGGGGCAACTGCACGAGGACGATTGAGCAGCGCCTCGCGGCCATACGCTCCTTCCTGGAATACGCTGCGATCACCGACCTCGCGTGCTCGGCGCTTCTCGTACAGGCCCAGAAGGTGAAGGTGGGCAAGAGGGACCCTGATCGGCTTGTGGGTCACATGAGCGTGGAGGCCTGGGACGCCGTCGTGGCGCAGCCGAAGCTGCCGAAGCGAACCGAGCACCGCAACTGGGTGTTCATGGTGCTCATGTACGAGATAGCGGGCAGGAACAGCGAGGTGATAGGGCTGCGGCTACGGGATCTGGTGCTGACGGGCGACGAGCCGCGCGTTTACGTGACCGGCAAGGGCAACAAGGCCGGCGTCGTGCCCATTCGGGAGAGCGTCGCGCGAATCCTGCGCGATTACATATCCCGCTTCCACCCTGATGGCGGAAAGCCGGACGACCCGCTCTTCTACGTTATCCGCAACGGCGGGAAGCTCCACATGTCGCCTGATTGCTCGGAGGCGTTCATGAAGCGCTACGGGGAGCTGGCGAGGTCGGAATGCCCGAGCGT
The DNA here is from genome assembly GCA_017460365.1 of Eggerthellaceae bacterium. Lineage (GTDB taxonomy): Bacteria > Actinomycetota > Coriobacteriia > Coriobacteriales > Eggerthellaceae > UBA9715. Next base: position 668 of record JAFUBE010000859.1, on the reverse strand, counting down.
GCCGGATCGCGTACATCCGCACCTCGTGCGGCATACGCGATCCATGCACCTGAAAGAAGCCGGGATGACCGACGAGGAGCTTGCGCTGTTCCTGCGCCATTCGGGCACGGGAACCGTGAAGGCCTATGCCCAGGCAAGCGCGTCCGCAAAACGTAAGACGCTCGACAAGGCGAACGGCAAGGATCCGCAGCTTCCAGCAGCACATGGATTCTGGGAAGGCGACGAGGACTTGATCCGGCGTCTGGCGAACCCGGGGCGTTAAGGGACAGCTCCCGCAGTCGGCACGTACGCTGCGGGAGATTATTCCGAAGAAATCACCTCCCCCGAGGACGCGACCTGCGCGGACGCTGGTTTTACAACTGCTGGAAAAACTTCGGGAAAATGGTCTCGAAGCGCAGGAGCTTCATCTTCTCGCAGTCGCGGCTGACGAAGCAGTAGAGGGCGCCGTCGGTCGGGTCCATGCCGAACACGGCCGTGACGATGGCGGCGAGCCGCTGTATGCCGGCGCGCATGTCCTGGGGGCGCCTCGATATGAGCAGCCTGTCGGGCGTGGTGAACGGGTTCAAAGCGCCGCCACCGCCCTCAGCACAGACATGATATGCGCATCGGCCGAACCGGGCGGGACGGCGACCTCGGTCCCGTTCACGCGCACGATTATCGGCGCCGAT
>JAFUBE010000858.1 GCA_017460365.1 Eggerthellaceae bacterium | reverse complement strand
GGGCGCCTGCTGGGCCGATGCCGACGCCCCCGCCGTGACCGGCGCCGTCGAGCTCTGCGCCAGGGAGCGCTTCGCCATGCGCATGTCCGCATGACGAGAGCGGGGGTCGTGGCAGGGAGACCGTCATCATCGTCATGACCGTCATTTGCTGCGGGCTTGATAGTATTGGGATTATCATATATGATAACTAATACAGAAAGGATCGGGATGTTCGACGTCGATTACTACGAGGACGAGAACGGCAAGAAGCCCGCGGAGGAGTTCATCGACTCGCTCGACGTGAAGATGCGCGCCAAGGTGTTCGGTCGGCTCGAACTCCTGGAAGAGCACGGGTCCGAGCTCGGCATGCCGTTCTCGCGGCACTTGGACGACGGCGTCTTCGAGCTGCGGACAGTCGTCGGCAACAACATAACGCGGATCCTGTACTTCTTCGTGGTAGGGCGGCGCGTTATCCTGACGCACGGCTTCGTGAAGAAGACGCGGAAGACGCCGGCCCGCGAGATAGACCGGGCGAAGAAGATCCGCGAGGATTGGAGGAGGAGAAATGAGTGACTTCAGGAAGCACCTCGAGAAATCGCTGAAGGACCCCGAGTTCAAGCAGGAATGGGACGCGCAGGCCGCCGAGCGCGAGGTGATGCGCCAGATCGTCGTGGCGCGCAAGGACGCGGGCATGACCCAGGCCGAGCTCGCCGAGGCGTGTGGCATGAAGCCCGCGAACCTCTGCCGGCTCGAGAACGGCAACGGGAACCCCTCCGTCGCCACGCTGAGCAAGATCGCCCAGGGCCTTGGCCGCAGGCTCGAAATCAGCTTCGTCTAGCTCTTTTCATGCCAAGTCCACGTGAGCAGAATTTGAGCAGAATTTGAGCAGATTGCCTTGCTTGCGGATGTTACAAAAACAAGCCTGTGACCTGGTGGTTTACGAAATCGCATATCGTTGTGCTATACTCGCGTCTCACTCATAACCCGAAGGTCGTCGGTTCGAATCCGGCCCCCGCGACCAGAAACAAAAGCCCTGACCTGGTGAAACAGGTCGGGGCTTTATCTCTGCCACCGCCTTGCCACCATCTCTGCCACCATTTTACCACCAAAAACAAATGTTCGTATCGAGGTTTTGCCCCAATTTTAGAAGCTTGCTTGCGCTGTGGCGCAAGTGGAAAACCTAAGAGGTTGCGCCGTAGCGAGAGCATAGCTTGCGCCCCGCCGCAACCTCTGCTTGCGCCGTGGCGCTAGCAACTCGGGGCTTGCTTGCGCCGTGGCGCAACCGAGTTATCTCTTTGAATCTCTTCTATAAAAATCAATCTCCGCGCACCTGGCCCGCCACCGCGAGGCGAGACGCCCACGGGCCGGGTGCGCGGGAGCATTCCCCACGACGCCCGAAGCGCACGGAAAGCCGCCAATTCGGCGGCGAAGGCGGCGAAGATGGGCGAAACGGCAGACAGGCATGGAAAAGCTGACCATAATACGAAGCCCCTGAAAGCAGAGAAAGAAGGCGGAGAGATGCAGCGAGAGACGGAAGGCCCTGGCAAGGAAGAGGCGGTCGGCGGCGTCCAGGCAGCCGAGGACAAGATCATGACGCTCGTCCAGGCGGCCGAGTACCTGGAAACGTCATACTCGACGGTATACCGGCTCGTGACCGACGGCGAGCTGCGCGCGTTCAGGCTGCGCAACTCCTGGCGCACGAGCACTTCGGCATGCCGCGAATTCGTGAACAAGCGCTTCGAGGAGCAGTCCGTGATATGCCGGTCAGGCGAGACGAAATAGCGGGCGCCCCGGACCCCTTCGCAAGATACCCGCCGTCCACTTTCGCCATGGTCCAGGTAGGGCTCGTGAAGCTCCTGGCCGAGAAGAAGGTGGGACGAAACGGCTGGGCGGTGATGGTTGCGCTCTGCCGCAAGGTGTACTCGGACGGAAGGCTCGGGCGCACGCCGGCGGCCGAGATCGCCGAGGTGTCCGGCTTGACGGCCTACCAGGTCGCCCGCGGCATGAAGGAGCTGCGCGACAAGGGCGTCATCGCGCCGGTGACGCGCAAGACCGCCCAGGGTTACCGCCACCCCGACCGATCGAACTACGGCCACGTGGCGCAGTACCGCTTCACGAAGACGGCGTGGGCCCGCATCGAGACGGTGCCCGGCGCTGACCCGGGCAAGCGGACGAGCTGATGCGGCAGGTCGAGGCGAGCCTTACCGGCGTGGGCGTACGTGAAGCAGGACACTTAGGTGATCGAGTTCGTGAATAATGGACACCGACAAACGATTGTGGCGCTCACGCCTTCCCCAACCGCAGAGGAAACGCGGGCGTGGCGCCTTGCGCTTCCGCGTGGGCACGCCCGCGCTCGTCTGGGGTTCCGGTGGGCGCGGGGCAGCCGTCGCGACCGCCGCGCCCGAGTCCTTCCCCGACGCCGCTGAAATGGAAGGGAAAGGTGCGAATTTGGAAGTGAGCCAGGCTAATCCAGCTCATTTTCGACACGGGGCCTGCGGTTGCTGCTATCTTTGCGGCACCCGGAGGGCCCGGAACGTGAACCCTGCCGCGACCCATCGGACCAGTCCGATCGGCCGTAGTGTAAGGAGATAGAGAATGGAGCACGGAAGTTTCATCGTCGACAGGATACGCGAGGCGCGCGAGGTCCGCGGAATATCGATTGCGGAGCTGGCGCGGCGCGCCGAGATAGACGAGTCCCATCTGGGGAAGGCGCTTAGGGGCAAGCGGGAGCTGAAGGCGGACGAGCTCATCCGGCTCAGCTACGCGCTCGAGCTGAAGAGCCGCGACGCGTTTATCCCCTGCGAGCTCATGGGGGAACTCCAGACGTTGAACAGGAGAGGGCCGGGCGGCCAGGCGAAGCGCTGACGCCGCAACCGGTTTCGAAGATGGCGAGATGGACGATGAGACAAGAGGAGATACTTCGCGAGCACGGCCACAGGGGCGTCGAGGCAGTGCGCGCGATTATCGCCGAGGAATGCGGCGTCGTCCACTCGCCGCACGCCATAGAGATGCACGCGCACCGGATAAAGGCCAGCCTACGCGAGCGTAAGGTCTGTCCCGAATGCGGGGCCGTGGGCGTGCCCTTGAATCTGAGGACGGGCCTTTGCCCTAAGTGCACGGCTTTCCAGCATGTCGAGGAGCAGGCCATCCTAAGCGAGATGCTTGCGGCAGAACGCATGCATGCCTGTAGCGGCAGCGACCTCGAGGAGGCGAAGAAGGAATACGACGCGCTCAGGCAGCGCAACTCGAGGTTTCGTAGGAAGCACGGCCTTAAAGGGAGAAAGGGCCGCACAAACGGCCAGGGCAACGCGCAGGGCGGGTGATTTGTGACGCGGGGCTAGCATAGCCCGACATGAGGAAGACGAAGCTTACATACGAGATGGTCGACCGCGCGGTGGCGCTGAAGAAGGACGGCCTTTGCGACGCCGACATCATCAAAGCGCTGGGCGTTCACAAGTCAACCTTCTATCGCTGGCTGAAGGAGGGCGAGGACGCCCGCGCCGGCTCGGCGAAACGCGAATTATGCGACCAACTAAAGACGATATGAGCAGAGCATTAGTG
>JAFUBE010000857.1 GCA_017460365.1 Eggerthellaceae bacterium | reverse complement strand
CGCCGTGCATGCGGGCCGAGAACGGCAAATGCGGAAAAGAAGGCATTTGGATTATCATTAGGGAAACGCGTCTTTATTGGCATCGTGTGACACTTCCCGTCAGACACGATCTGTCATTTTTTGGGTGGCGCTCGCTGTGCCGCATGTCTTCCTCAAAAAATGACAGATCGTGTCTGACGGGACGTGTCACACCGCGCACGGGTTGGGGGTAAAGACGCGTTTCCTTAGGTTAAACCCCGATGAAGGAGACGAATGAAATCGGTTCGCGGACGAATCATCTTCGACGTGCTGCTTACGGCCGTATTGCTGTTCGAGGTGCTGCACCAACTCACCGGAAACATGCTGCACGAGATCGTGGGCGTGGCGTTCGCCGTCTGCATCCTCGTGCATCTCGTGTTCGCCGCGCGCTGGATCAAGGACACGGCATCGTCGTTGCGCGCAGGCGAGCTTGGGAAGCGGCAGCGAAGGCTGGCAGTCGTGGCAGCGCTTCTCGCCGTCGATTTCATCGTGCTCATGGTGAGCTCGGTGATGATCAGCGAGCTGCTCTGGAACGCGGGCGTCGACCTCACGCCGCTGAACCCCGGGCATATCTGGTATCCCGTTCACTCGGTCGCCGCATACGTGCTGTGCATCCTCGTGCTCGGGCACCTCGCCATGCACTGGTCGACGGTTGCGAGCGCCTTGCGCGTGCCCTACGACCCGTCGAAACGCGAAGCCATTTCCCATGCGCTCAACGGCGTGGTCATGATCGGGGGAATCGCGCTCGGAGTCGTCGGGGTGGCGCGCGCGGGATTCCAGGCTTCCGATTTCTCGGTAAACGAGGCGGAGAAGACCACGGCCGTCGAGAGCGGCTACCGCGAGAGGAATGCCCAGACCGGCGAATACACATCCAAGAACTCGTTTGAAATCACCAGCCTCTCCGACGACGCAGCCGCAGCCGACGGCGACCAAGCCGAAACGAGCACGGCCGAGCCGATCTGCACGATCTGCCCGCGCCAGTGCAAGCTGAGTTCCCCGCGATGCAACCGGCCCTACGAAGCCGGATTGATATCGTGAGAGCGTGAAACGGCCCCGCCGAAGCAGGGCCGTCAGTCGCTGTATTGGAACGTGGCCTACAGGCAGAACCCGGGAGCCACGCCGAGCTGGTAATCGGTGATCCAAGCGTTGAGCGGATCGCCGTCCGCATCGGTCGCCTCGAATCCGCTCGTCCAGGTCGTGCTGAGCGAGCGCTCCCAGCAAGGACACGCCTCGCCTTTCACCACGAGGCCGCTATCCAGGCTATCATCGCCGACGAACACGCGGACGAGAACGGAGTTCTCTTCGCCTGCGCTCACGCCCTTTTCGGCAAACAGCTGGTACTGCTTGCCTTCCGCATTGTAAGTGCCCGCCGGTATGCCCGACCCGCGCAAGGTGGCATCGGCGGCGACGCTTCCCGACAGCTCGACGAGCGACGGCAGCCACAGGTTATCCGCCGTCGTCGACACCGCGCCTGGCGACGTGTACGCCGAGCTGTTGGTCTTCTTGTTCGCCGCGACGATCACCGCCTTCAGGTCGCTCGGAAGCATGCCTTCGAACTCGCCGTTGAGCCAAGAGCGCATCTCCGACTTCTCCCAACCGCCTTCGTTCGACGAATCGGCGTTCATGGCATGAGCGGCTGGAGCATCTGCGAACATGCAGGTAATGCCCGCCTTTCCGCCGCTTGCAAGGTCGTCTTGCCGAATGCCCGCTATGAGCACCGACGCCTTCGTGCCATCGGATAACGCCACCGACTTCGCCTTTCCATCGAGCTTGCCGCTGCTATCGAGAAGGTGGTAGCTCTTCGCTATCTCCTCGCCCTCCTCGTCGCTGTCCGCCGAGCTGATTTCCTTGGAAATCTTGGAAAGCTCGTCCCAGCTGTAGGCGTCGAACGAAGACTTCTCGGTAGTCGTGCCGCAACCGCTCAAAGACACGAGCACGGCAACGACCACCGCAATCGCCAAGATGACGGGCGCGTTCCAACAAGCGCTGGTATTTCGGTGTGCTTTGAACACACTACACTCCTTCGTTTTTCAGCACGGACACGATGAGCGCCACGAGCGCCGGGTAATACGGATGCTCGGCGTAACGGTCGACGAGGTCCGCGAACCGGTCGATCCACGTGAACACGTATTCGTCCCTGAAATCCGCGTACGCCTCGGCAAACGCCTGCTCTTCGGTCTCTTCGTAACGCTGCGCCATGAGCGCGAGGAACGCCAGCAGGTAACGCAGGTGGTCGGCCGGCGCGATCTCCTTGGAATCGAGCTCGATGCCGAACTGCGCGTACACCGCTTCGACCTCGACGGCGGCGCGTCCGTTGAGCGTATGGTCCTCTTCGAGGTAATACGACGCATACGGCGGCGCCTCCATCTTGAACGACCCGATGAACAGCCGCGTATAGGCAAGCTGCTCGGCCGTGCGATCCTCGAACTGCCCGGATAAGGCGAGCACTTCGCGAACCTGGGGCACATAGGCGTCCGGCCATTCGCGCGCGGCGAGCTTCGACGTCGTTTCGGCAAGTCCGTTCCAAGGGTACGTGAACGCGTTCGAAAGGGCGTCGATCAGGGCCGCAGGTGCGACGCCCATCGTCTGGGTGCTGGTCTGGTTTACCATGTCTTGTGGAACTCCCTGATGTAGTAGACGTGCGGGTTCGTGCCTGCTTCCGGTTTGAGCACCGATGCGTCGTACATCTCTTTCAACTGGTGGATTTCGCCGTAGATGTCCTCTTCGTCGCCGAAGATGCGCGCGCCCGCAGGACACGCCTCGACGCAACGGGGCACGTCGCCATGATAGACCAGGTGCTTGCACATCTGGCACTTCAGGGCGGCTCCGGGCGTGACGAGCGGCAGATCGTACTCGTCGAGCGCGGGGTCGTGCATCGGGTAGTCCTTCTTGACCGCCTCCTGCACCTCCTTGCCAGACGCCGTGCAATCGTCGATCAGCGCCTCGACGTCGCCGAGGTCGCTCGCCGCGGTGTTCGCGGGAGCGCGCGTGATGGCCCCGTACGGGCACGCGGGCTCGCACGCGCCGCACGCGATGCATTTGTCGGAATCGACGACGGTCAACCCGTACTCGTCTTTGTGCAGCGCCGCCGTCGGGCATACCCGCGCACACGCCGGGTCGTCGCAGTGGTTGCACATGATGGGACGGTAGCTGTACTTCACCTTGGGGAAAGTCCCCGTCATTTCCGCAACATGATGGCTCAAGAACACGCCCTGGGGCACTTCGTTCTCGATTTTGCACACGATGTCGCACATGCCGCAGCCGACGCAGTCGTGAAGGTTCAGGATCATCGCATAACGTGTCATTACGACCTCACCTTCTTAATCTTCACGCGTGCGAAACCGCCGTGGCGGGCGGTGTTTCCGCTGATGCGGTCGTACGCAACCGGTAGGATCTCGTTATTGTTGCCGCCGCGGGGCTTGGCCTTCTCGTAATCCGCCGCCGCGACGTGGCCGAACGCCCAGTGGCCCTGGCCGTAGCACTTGATGACCACGCCCGGGCGCGTGCCTTCCCAGCCCTTTGCGGTCACGGTGATTTTTCCCTGGACCGATTCGACCTCGATGGTGTCGCCGTCGGCGAGCCCGAGCTCCTTCATGTCGGCGGGGTTGATCTTGAGCACGTCGTCCCACGACTCGTCGCCGATGTCGAGGTCCTTGAACTCCTGGAAAAGCGGCAGGTTGGCCGATCGGCCCTCGCGGCTCAGTCGGCTGCGATGCTCGCTGAAGATGTAGGGATACTCGTCGGGATCGCCGAAGCGCACGGGCGTCTCGAAATGCGGGACGTAACACAAGCCGCCGCGCGCCTCGTAGCCCCACAGCTCCATGCAATCGTCGACGCTCTTGGAATACGTCCACGCCTTCGCCTCGAGCTGTTTTTTCAACGTCTCGCTGTAGAACTCGTAGCGTCCGGTCTTGGTCCCGAACTTGCCCCAGTCCTTCTTCGTCTTGGCGGGGTTCGAATTGAACACGCCCTTCGAGCAGAACGAGCGCCAGCTGCCCAAGTCCTTGCCCTGCTTGGCGTCCTGGCCGTTCCAGACCGGCGCCGTGCGCACCTTGGTGACGATCTCGGCGAAGGACGACTCGCTCGTGGGAAGGTTGCCCGTCTCGGGGTCGACGAACGCTTTCGAGAAGTATCTGTAGACCTTGTCGAAGCCCTTCTCCTTCAGCTTCGCCGCAATGGCCCATGCGAGCTCGGTCTCATCGGTCTTCGTGTCCCACAAAGGAGTGATGACCGGCTGCTCGACCGAGACGTAGGTGACCAGGTTCTGGTAGTTCTTGACGTAACCCCACGACTCGAACATATGATGCTTGGGAGGAAGCAATATGTCGGCGAACTGGGCCGACTCGCTCGGGTTCATGGTGATGCACACGTAGAACGGAACCTTGGCCATGGCCTGCTCCCAGCGCTGGGCGCCCGTGCACGAGAACGCGTAGTTGCAGTATTTCGACATCAGGAACTTGATCTCATAGGGATCCTCGTTGAGGATGACCTCGGCCAAGTTGTTCGTGAGCACCTGGTTGGAGTGCTTGCCGCTGCCGATGGCCGGCCACTCGATACGGTTGCGGTGATCGCACTTCGGCTCTTTCTCGAACTTCTTCGCCAGGCTGTCGCGGTACGGCCGATGGTCGGGCCACGGCCCCACGTCGACGCTCGCGGAATGCTGCGAGCCGCCCTTGTTCTCGAAGCTGCCGACCAGCCCGTTGAGCGCTTCGGCAGCCATTGCGCCGTAAACGCCGTTCGGCTGGTTCGACGTGCCGGGGCTCATCCACGAGCAAGCCGACGTGCCGTATTTCGAGAAGTCCTTGGCCACTTTCTTGATGTCTTCGGCGTCGATGCCGCAGATTTCAGCCGCCCACTCGGGCGTGGTGTCCTTCAGAACCAGGTTCCACCACTTGACGAGACCGTATGCCTGGTTGTACTGGAACAGGTCCTCGTTGACTTCCTCGCCAGGCACGAACATGTTCACGTGCTTGTCGTAGAAGCCCGACTTGTCGTACGCCTGCAGGCCCGTCTTGAAATCGCCGACGAAGTCTTTGTTCCACTTGCCGATGCGCAGGATTTCATGCGCGATCGCGCAGGCGAGCGCTCCGTCGGTGCCGGGGATGATGGGCAGCCATTTGTCGGCCTTGGCCGCCGTGGGCGTGTAGCGCGGATCGACGACGATGATGTGCGCCGCATCCATGATCTGGCCCCAGTGGTTCATGACGGCCGGCTGCTGGCGGTTCGAGCCAATCGGATCGGTCGACCACATGAGGAAATATTTGCAGTTCTCCATGTCGTAGTCGCGATAGGAATACATGCCGTTCACGGCCCAAGACGCCGCCTTCTCGGCTTCGGCGCAGATCGTCGCATGGCCGTAGTAGTTCGGCGTGCCCATGAGGGCGGGGAAATAATGGTAAAGGGCGTCGCCCACTTCCGAGCTGCGGCCCTTGATGAACATGAACTTCTCGGACTCCTTGTTATCGTGGAGTTCCAGAAGCTTCTCGGCTATGGTATCGAGCGCTTCGTCCCAGGTGATGGGAACGAAGCCCGGATCGATGCCACGGCCTTTTTCGGGATTGGTGCGCTTCATGGGAGTCTTGATCCGATCGGGATCGTAGACCTGTTGGAGCGCGAGCGAAGCCTTCGGGCAGCATTGCCCGTTCGTGGCCGTGCAATTCTGGTTACCGTTGACGCGGATGGCCCGCCCGCCTTCGACGTAAACCTTCACAGGACAGAAGCTCGTGCAACCCTGGCAGCTAGACGACGTCCACTTGCCGGTCTCGTTCTTCCTGTGAGATTCATCTGCGAGGGCGGTGAACGGAGTCGCCCCCGAAATCGCCGTTGCTCCAAGTCCCAAGGCGCTCGCCTTTAGAAAAGACCGCCTGGTTATTTTCACTTGAATCCTCTCTTCTTGCACAATTGTATATACCCCGCGTTGAAGCCAACGCGGGCCGTGCAAACCAAAAGCGATGATGAGGGCTCGAAGCCCAACGACGATATTCCCTCTCCCTTGTATAAGATGAATCTCGCCTGGAACAAAAGCTGCACCGCAGCCTCCCCTTTATGTTCCCTGACCTATATTAGCAAGACCTTTTATAATGTCAATGTCTGTCTATTATTTGACATAGACCACTATTTGAGGATAGAATCGCTCTGCAAATCAAAAGAGTGAGGTCGACTCGGGTCTCCCCTTGGACTTGAACCGCGAACCGGGCGCAATACCGCACCCGGTATGAGTATTTGCAATCTCTAAGGGAAAGAGGATCAGTGAACACTGCAAAAAATTTCGCCGGTGAGCTTATCGGCACGTTCATCATGTGCTTCTGCGGCATCGGCGCCGTTGCAACGGCAACCCTGTTCGGTGCGCTAACGGGCCCTGGACAGGTCGGCCTGGTATGGGGCCTCGCCATCGCAATCGCGATTTTCGTCACGCGCAACCTGTCCGACGCGCACTTCAACCCGGCTGTGTCGCTGGCCATGTGCGTCGGCGGCCGCATGAAGTGGCGCGACCTGCCCATCTATCTCGTGGGCCAGTGCTGCGGCGCGTTCCTTGCCGCCGGCGGCCTTTGGCTGCTGTTCGCCGACAGCGTTCTGAAGAACCTGAAGAACGCGGGTCTGTCGATGTCGAGCAATGCCATCGGCTCGGCTGCGAGCATCTGGTGCGAAATCTACCCGAACACCTCCGCTGGCGCCGTAAGCTACATCACCGGCGCCCTGGCCGAGGGCATCGGCGTGTTCGTTCTCGTGCTCGTCATCTTCTCGATTACGTCTAACGAAAACCTCGGCCGTGCGTCGCGCAACCTCGCGCCGCTGTTCATCGGCCTGACCATCACCATCCTGATCAACGTCATCGGCCCGCTGACCGACGCCGGCCTCAACCCGGCACGCGATATGATGCCGCGCATCTGGGCGTGCATCGTCGGCTGGGGCACGATCGCATTCGGCAGCAACGCATTCGAAACCTGCATGGTCTACATCGTCGGCCCGCTCGTGGGCGGTGTGCTCGCCGCGCTACTCTACAACTACGTGTTGCGCCCGATGCACAAGAAGGGCGCCGAGGCGGACACCGACAACGCCAAGTTCCTCGAGGCAGAAGAGCAATTGCTCTAAGGAAACGCTGTTGAACCCCCGTTCCGCAGGAGGCTGTAACATAGGCAGTCCGTGTGACACTTCTCGTCAGACACGTTCTGTCACTTTCGCGGGAAGACTCGCGGAACAGGAAGTCTCCTCGCGAAAGTGACAGAACGTGTCTGACGAGAAGTGTCACATCGCGTCCGGAATGGGGCAAAAACGCGTCTCCCTAAGCAGCGCCGCAACGTGATCCGAAGGGCGCCTGCGAATAGCCGCGGTGCGCAATCGTAACGAAAGGATTCCAATGGCAGACATTCAAAAGGCAGCAATCGATTCCATCCTCGCCGAGATCCCCGAAGCCGCGTCCGAAGGCGCAGCCGATTGGGGCAACCCGTTTCCGCTCGCTCTGAGCGACTGCGAAACCGTGCTCGTGCTCGGCTGCGGAGCCGGTCGCGACGCGTTCGTCGCGGGCAAGCTCGGAGGCCCGAACTGCCACGTGATCGGCATCGAGCACGACGAAGCGCTCGTGAAGAAGGCGAACGAGATCAAAGAAGAGCTCGGCGCGAACAACGTCGAATTCAAGCAAGGCTGCCACATGACGCTCGACGGCCTCGGCATCAAGAGCGACTCAGTCGACCTGGTTATCGCCAACGGCGCGGTCAGCAAGGCGCCGAACACGCAGACGCAGCTGAACACCATCTACCGCGTTCTGAAATTCGGCGGCGAGTATTACATGTCGGACATCTTCGTCGACCGCCGCACTCCCGAGGACAAGAAAACCGACGAGATGAAGAAGCTCGGGCTCGCCGGCGCCCTCTACATCGAAGACTACCGTCGGTTCTGCGCGATAGCCGGCTGGCCGACGATCCGCTGCATCTG
>JAFUBE010000856.1 GCA_017460365.1 Eggerthellaceae bacterium | reverse complement strand
TTGTCGGTGGTTATGGCGCTGGTTCTGGCGCTCGGTTGTGCGGTGCCCGCTCATGCCGTGCTGACCGCGCAGACTGTGGCCACGTTTCCCGGCGTGACAGACGACATGACGAAAGCGTCGTACTGGAGCGACAAGCAATCCGACCCCGACGCGGTTCTTGCCGACCGCGCGACCATCGACGCGCTGAACCAGGCGGGCGTCGATGCGGATGGAACCGGATTGCAGCCGCTTAGAACCGCAAGCGGAGACTACTACACCGAACAGCGAAAAGAAGCTCTGAAGAACAGCGCTGCGAGTGAACTGAACGGAATGCTCGATAATCTCGAATGGGAGCCCGTGTATAAGCAAGACTGGACCCTCATCGACAAAGAGTACGTCGATTCGGTGCTCGACAACTACCCGGCTGGAGACGCGACGCCCGATATCGTCAGCCCGTACGCCATCGTGACCACGCATTCCGTCATGCGCGCCTATCCCACCGACAAGCCGTTTCTCTACACGAAAGACGATTACGACGACAATAACCTCTACGTAAGCGCCCTGCGCGTGAACGAGCCCGTGCTTATCCGCGCACAATCGGTCGACAAGGAATTCTACCTCTGCATTTCCTCGTGCCTTAACGCGGCATGGGTGCCCGCCAAAGACCTCGCCATCTGCAAAGACAAGGCCGAATGGCTTGGCGCCTGGGACATTCCCGAAGACAAGGAGCTTGTCGTAACCGGCTACAAGGTGCGCACCGAACAGTCGCGCGTCACGCCGGAGACGGCCGACCGCATGCTCTACATGGGCACGGTGCTCGAGCGCGTCGACCTCGACAGCCCGCAGCAGGCGCTCGACCTCGTCGGCACGCGTTCGGCGTTCTACAACCACGTGTGCTACCTTCCCGTGCGCGAAGACGACGGCACCTATTCCAAGCAGCTTGCGCTTATCGCCGCCTCCGACGACGTGAGCGAAGGTTACCTGCCGCTGACGAAGGCCAACATCGCGCGCGTCGCGTTCAACTCGCTCGGCAAAATGTACGGATGGGGCGGCATGCTCGAGGCGAACGACTGCTCGGGTTACGTGCGCGACGTGTACAAGTGCTTCGGCCTCGAGCTCGCGCGCAACACGAACTGGCAGATGAACCTGCCGGTGCGCAACTACGACCTGACGGGTTTCGACGACGCCCACAAAGCCGCCCTCATCGCGCAGCTGCCGCTTGGCACCGTGCTGTTCTGGGGTGGCCACGAGATGATTTACCTGGGGCAAGAAGGCGACGAGCTGTACGTCATAAGCTCGCTTGGCGGCATTGGCGACCCTTACGACGAGGCGGGTGGCGCCCATCAGGTGAAGAGCGTGGCGATCAATTCGCTCGACATGGTTCGGGCAAATCGCGCTACGTGGCTTTCCACGCTCACGGCTGCGAACGTGCCCTACATTCCAGCCTCCGATCAGGGCACCAGCCCTCTCGACCTCGCGTTCTACAAGTCGAGCGTCGTCTGGCCGACCGGTTCGCACGCTTACACGGGCCAGGCCATCGAACCGAGCGTAGAGATTCCCGGGCTGACGGAGGGGGAAGATTACAAGGTCGTCTATTCGAACAACGTAGAGGTCGGCAAGGCAACCGTGGCCGTAGAGGGTGCGGGGGCGTATAACGGCAGCCTGCCGCGCGGGACGTTCAAGATCACCAGGGCAAACCAAGCGATTAGCGCGAAGAGCCCGGTCGCGAAGACCATCAAGGCGGGCAAGCCCGTGAATCTGAAGAAGCTCGCGGGTGTTTCCGCCAAGACCGCCGTCCAATACCAGAAAGCGAACACGGCAGGCAAAAGCAAGATTGCCATAAACGCGAAAACAGGCGTTGTCACCACAAGCAAAGGGCTGAAGCCAGGCGCGTATAAGGTGAAGGTTAAGCTGACCGCTCCCAAGGACGACTCCTACAAAGCCGCAAGCGCGAAAACGATCGCACTCAACCTTACGATCGTTTAACGGTCTGCAACGGAAGCCTCAGTGTGACACTTCGCGTCAGGCGCGATCCGCCACGTGCGCGGGGTTCGGCGCTGGCGCGCTGCGGGCGGCACGAGTGCCGCCCCTACGGGGTTGGCTGGGCCTTACGCGAA
>JAFUBE010000855.1 GCA_017460365.1 Eggerthellaceae bacterium | reverse complement strand
CGTCGATGCCAAACAAAGCCCCTACCTCGTCGATTGGGACGATCTGGCCGACCGCGCGAAAGATTGGAATCACAGTACGGCACGCAGCATCCCTTCCCTACTCGAGAGCATAGGATTGGCCATCAGCGGGTAAACCAAATCTGCGGGGCGCTCTGCAAGTCTTCCATCCTATTCCAAAATGGGGCTTTTTCTTCTACTCTATACGATAACCGAGGAGGTGCGAACGTCGATGGAGATCGTGAACCTGGATAGCTGCCCTGAAAGCGGCCTGTTCTACGGCGGACGGGCGGGCCAGAAAGTCGGTATACTCATCGACGGCGAGCCTTGGATAGCGAAGTACACGCGATCGACCCGCGACCTTGCGGGCAAGCACCTGCCAGCCTACACGTCGAGTCCCCTTTCCGAATACCTGGGTTCGCATATCTACGCCCTGCTCGGCATCGACGCCCACGAGACGTTGCTCGGCTACCGTCGCGGAAAGATCGTCTGCGCATGCAAGGACTTCACGCACCCCGACAAGCGGCTCTTCGAGTTCAAGGATATTAAGAACTCCCTATCTGATGACGATCCGGGTGATTTTACAAACGTACCGTCAGACGGCGAGAGCGTGTTTTTAAGCGACGTGCTCGCGACGCTCTCGCTTTCCGAGGTGCTCCGTTCGACGCCTGGCGTGCGCGAGCGCTTCTGGGACATGTTCGTCGTCGACGCCTTCCTGAAAAACCCCGACCGCAACAACGGCAATTGGGGATTGCTTCGCAGCGCCGACGGCAGCTGGCGCCTCGCGCCCGTCTACGACCTGGGGAGCGCACTGTTCTCGAAACGCAGCGATTCGTTAGCCGTCGCCCGCGCTGAATATGCCGCCAGCCTCGAGGAAGACGCGTTCGGAACCAACGTATCGTGCTATCGCATGATCGGGGAGGACGGCACATCCCACGCCATCCACCCCTTCGAGTTCATGGCACGCTCGCGTGACCCCGAGCTCGCAGTGGCACGGACCCGAGTCCTCGAAGCCGTCGACATGAGCGAGGTAGACGCGCTGATCGACGACGTGCCAACGGAAGCATTCGGCTGCACGGTGCTCACCGACGAGCGCCGCGAAGCCCACAAAAAGCTCCTGCGCTACCGCCTGGAGAACGGTTTCGGATAGGTTTCTCGGTTCTAGCACTCTCCCGTTCGGTGCCGAGCTTCATCCCGACGCGCTGGCTCCGCCTTTTCGGCCGACTACTTGCCCCACCGCGACAGCGGGACGAACATCCTCTCGAGGCCGGGGATGCACTCGAAGCCGTACCGCGCGTAGAAAGCCTCCGCATCCCCGCCGACCGGGTCCACCACGAGCGCCTTCGCGCCGAGCGAGTCGGCGATGGAGAGCGCCCTGAGGGAGGCGTCGTGCAGGAGCATGCGACCCAGGCCGCTCCCCTGGTAGCGCGAATCCACGCCAAGTACGCCGAGCAAGATCACCGGAACCTGAGCCGGCGCGTTGCGCTTGAGCCAGGCGCCCCCGATCAAGTCGCGCTCCACAGACGCGCTCGAGAGCGTGTAGAAGCCGGCGGGAGGCTCGGATGCGGAGTCGGCGCCCGCGCGGTGGGACACGTACACCACGGCGCTGCCGCGCGCCTTGGCCTTGGCCGCACGCGCGGCCAACCACCCGTCGACGAACGCCTGGCCGCTCGAGAAGCCCTCGAGCCTCATTCCCGCCGCGAGCTGCGCGGGGCGTGTGAACCCCGTCACACCCATTGCGGCTCCCATTCGAGCAGCTCGCGAAACGCGGCGGGCATGGGCTGATCGAGCAGCTCGCAGAAGCGGTCGAACTGCTCGGAGGGCAGCCGCATCGTGCGGGCTTCCTCGATGTCGCGCGCCGCTGCTGCATCGAGGTTGGACAGCGACCACTGCGACAGCGACTGCCCTTTCAGGCGGGCGGCCTCCTCGTAGGCGGCCTTGCGTTCGTCCTCCATCCTCAGGTCCATCCGGCTCGTCTTCGCCGGCCTTTCCAGCGTCGCGCTCGGCATGCGGCTCCTCCTCGAATTCGAATCACATTATGTACGGTACTATACCGTACATATATACTATGCTCAATAGCCGTCGAACACAATTGCACGCCGTAACAAGGTTACGACGAACTCCCGCCAACGCTCAGGGCCGCTGGGTTGTTGCCCGGCCGTGCAACCTTCGCAGGGCACGCGCCCGCTCCGCTCAGGATGGCAAAGGTATCGGCGCTGACAGGCTAATGCGGTGTCGTTAGCAAGCGACCGAAACGAAGGGGAGCGCACTGTAAGGGATTCTCTCCTGCTCTATGCGCCGATGACCCGGACATTCGCGTGCTACGAGCATGCGGTAGACCGCACGCTCCTGCTCTGTTAGGAACTCGAGCGGCTTCTCTCGGCGTGTCGCGAGCGAGGTCGCGCCCGTTGCGAAGTCGGTGCCGAAGCGCTCGTACATTTCATAGGTAGCCATATCCATGAGCAGGCTCTCAACGGCGAGGCCCGCCGCCCGATACGCGTTCAATATCTCGAAACCGTCTGCGTCTATGTCGCCCCAGTAATAGCAGGGACTCGCACTGCGGATCCAGGGCAAATCGGGGATGAGCGCGGTTCCGGCCCAACCGGAGCCGAACAAACAGACGCCTCCCGCACGCGGCGGAAAAGACCTGAACGTGTCCTTGTTCTCGACGATGACGACGAAATCAGGGTCGTAAGGCAAGGTGAGCGCATCCCCTTCTACATAGCTGTCGTAGCGCCGGGCGCCCGATACCAGGTAGTCGGGGTCGAGGTAGGCGTATTCCACGCTGCGGGCCCGCTCCTTCAGGTCGAGCTGCCTGCCGCAGAGCGCTTGCACGATATCGCGGCGCGCCTGCGAGTCGATCCATTTCGCGGAAAACCCGGGAAGCGGCACCTGCCGGGGAGTGAGCCCCGTCGCATCGTTGTCTCGAAACCAGCACGAGGCCTCGACGAGCAGGGAGAAATCGACGTCATCGTAGCCATCCGTCGCCTTCAGCACCCTGAACAGCACGTCACCCGACGTTCCAAGCCGCCCGCAAAGCAGCTCGGCACGCTCGCGGGCGCGCCTCAACGAACGCTCGGCGGCACGACCACATAACCGCGCCGAGTCGTCGATCGCCTCGACGAGCACGTGGGTCGGGATGTCGTGCAGGGCACCACCGATCATCCGTCGCTTGAAGACGAGCTCGACGGGCGCCGCACGCTCCCAGTCGAGAAGCTCCTCGACAATACGGGAGATTTCCACCGCATCTGCCGACAGATCGGCTCTCGTCGGATTCCCAAGTGCTATGCGCTGCGGCCAGCTGTCCAGCACGCCCACCACTTGCTCCAGCCGATGGCGCTCGAAATGCGCCTTTATCGCCCGTTCCACGTCAGAACGGCCCTTCACGAGGCCACCGCCCGATCCACTCGGTCGAGCATGCTGATATGCGAGCGGTCGTCGGCGCCCTTCGTCACGCAGATGAACTTGTCGGCAACGGGGCTGATAGACTCGACCTTGTCTTCGGGAATCGCGATGACGATCTGGAAGCCCAAGCCGCGCAAGGCCTCGATCGCGCGACGTGTGAACTTGGCATCGGCCTTAATGAACGCCTCGTCGAGGAACACGGTGGAATACGAGGGCAAACGGTCCCCGTTGTCGCCGAGGTAGTACAGGAGCGCGCCGCCCAGGATGAATGCGACGAGCTCCTGGGTCTCGCCGCCGCTCTTCTCGCCGAGCTTGGTGAAGACGCTGTCCTCCCGGTCGGGATCGTCGGGCCACGTGGCGACCACCTTGATATCTACGAGCTTGCGCGCATCGAGGAACGACCCGGCATCGAGGTCGGCGCGCACCGTTTCCATGAAGCGCACGAGGCGCTTGTGCTCGTTCTGGAAATGTGCGGGAGGCTCGCCGGCGAACGCGTAGGAGCTCCACTTGGCGAGCTGCCGCTTGAAATCGGCAATGGAGGCGTTTCCCCGATCCTCGGTGACGATCGACAGAACGCCTGCTTTCGGGCCGAAGGGATAGTGCGCCATGATTTCGTTGATAGGCTGCAAGCGCTCCTTGATCGTGCGCACCTCGGCTGAAAAAGCCTCCTGCAGCGTGACGAGCGATTGCGCGGTCTGGCGCAAGAGACGCATCGTCCATGCCTCTTCGGGCTCGTCGAGGCGCTTCTCGAGCAATTCCTCGAGGATGCCCAGGTAATCGGCATAGCCCTTCACGGGGTCGGTGCTGAAGTTCGGGTCGCTTTCGAGGAACTCGCGATGATAGGTGGTGAACGCCCTCGCAAGAGACGACCGCGCGTTTTTTCCCTCGCGCACGAACCGCGCCCGCTGCTCCTTCACGGTTTCCGCCATGCGCCCGAGGAAATCCTCGATGCGCTCTTCCGTGATGTTGTCGGCATAGAGGTCGGCCAAATCTGCCGCTGCCGCATCGAGCCACCGGCCAGCTTCCTCTGTAACAACGACGCCCCGCCCCTTTATGGCGTCAATGCGCCCGCTCGCCCGCCCGGCAAGAGCCGATGCGCGTGAAAGGCCCTCCGAGCAGCGACTGAGCTCGTTCTTCACAACGCCGAGCTCTTGCGACTTCAGGTCGCGCTCTGCAATGAGCGCATCGCGCTTCTCGCGCAGCTCGCGCAAGCGCGCGTCAGTGTCGAGCTTCTCCCGCTCGTCGAGCAGCTCCTCGAGCCGCACCTGCGCGGATACGATGTCGATGCGCGCCCACTCGAGCTCGTCGAGTCTTGACACGACACGCATGAGCTCGTCGAACCTCTGGATAGCCTCGTCGGATTCCCTCACGAGCGCATCGAGACGTGCCCGCTCGGCCTCGAGACGCTTCTCCTGCTCACACAATTGCTCGATGAGCTGCTCATTGGAAAAGCCGATGATGCGAAAGTGCTTGCCGTGCCCATGGGCCCCGCGCATGCCGCGCCGCGTTTGCCCTGACGGCGTGATCTTCGACTCACGACCACCCAAGAGCTCGGGGCCTTCTACGCAACGGTGATCTGATCGCTCGTCGTTCACCTGACTCTTCACCCAACCGATGAAGGGCGACTCGTCCTTGTAGATGACCTTAGACGAAATGTATCCCCCACGCGCTGCCGAAACGTAGTCGCGGTCGAGGTCGACGCCTATGAAATTCAGGCGCATCCCCATTTCGTTCTTCTTCGCATCGATGGAGCGGGAGAAGCGGTCGAGCTGCCGACGGTCGACGAGCATAGTGGACGCCAGTCCGTGCAACGCAATGTTCACGGCATCGCGCCAGCGCTCCTCGCTGTCGGGCACGTCGATGAGCTCGGCGGCGAAGGGGAGGTCCTCGACGGGAATCCCCGACGCTTCCGATGCGACTGCCCGAGCCGCCACCATGGCCGGCGTGACGTTCACCTTGTGCTCGCGATAGTATTCCAGCTCGTCGCTCACCTTGTCGAGATCCGACTTGACCGCTGCAGCCCTGACCACGAGCTCGTCGCGCTTGGCCTGCGCAGCTTCGCGCTCGGCTTGCGCGGCGACAGCCCTTTCGCGCAAGCGTTCGCGCATGCCATCGAACGCCTCCCGCTCCTCGGGCAGCTCCTCACCAAGCGCTTCTGCGAGCGCGGCGTATTGGGAACGGTACGACGTGCGCTCGCCCACCCAAGCACGGGCCTGCTCGATATCGTTGTCGATCACGTCGAGGCGCGCACCGCCATTCTCCGCGATGAGCGCCGTGACATGGGCTTCCTCGCGCGCGAGCTCAGCGCGCTTTGCCTCGACTTTGCGCAGCTGTGCGTCGAGAAGCTGCTGTTTGCCCGTAAGCCTTGAGGCCTCGTCCTGCGCCATGGCAAGGCACCTGCGCTGCGACCACAGGCCAAACGGCGTCTCGTCGCGGAACGTCCCGAGCTCGAAGGGATCTTCCTCCGATCGGCGCGGCTTGCCGAGCGCCTCGATGAGGGCGGCCTTTTCCTGCGCCTGTTCGAGTTGGTCGTGCCAATCGATAATGCCCTCGAGCACGTCGAGCTTACGCCGTGCGAGATCGAGCTGCTGCCAAACGCTCTCGTTCTCGTCGAAGGTCTCGACCGCCTTCGCCGCCAGCTCGAACGTGCGCGGCTTGTCGATGACGAGCTCTTTGTAAAGGCTGTCGACATCGTCGACCGGGTAGCCTGCCTGCACGCGCCAGAGCAGCTTCAACGCGTTCAGCGGACCCGCATCGCCTCCGATGCACAGCTTCGAACAGACGGCGTCCATGAAGCGCGTCGGCCCGTCGTGCACCGTGGCTTTAGGGTACACGCTCTTCAAGACGCCTTGGGTGAACGTGCGCGCGCTCTGGCCATTCATGAGAAGCGGGTCTATCTTCGCATGGGCCGTGACGTAAAACGCCTTCGGAACGTCATCGGAGTCGAGCGCCTTCAGGTAGAAGAAACGCGCGATGGAGTATTCCTCGCCTGTCGCGTTCACGTACGTGTACACGATGGCGGACCACTGCGCCGTGTCGCCGGGGCGAAGGAAACGCTCGCGCTCCGTCCCGTCTGAAGCGTGCACCGTGT
Organism: Eggerthellaceae bacterium; assembly: GCA_017460365.1. GTDB lineage: Bacteria > Actinomycetota > Coriobacteriia > Coriobacteriales > Eggerthellaceae > UBA9715. The sequence goes on along the minus strand of JAFUBE010000855.1, from coordinate 1,447 downwards.
CGACTTTACCGCGCACATAGGTCTTCACGGTGCGCTCGCCACCGCGCTTCGTGCTGAGCGCCTTGTTCGAGGCAGAGTTGAATTTCAGCCGCGTGTTCGCTGGCATGAGCACCTGGGTGTTCGAATCGCAAAGCGCGCTCTTGCCGCTGCCGCTTGCGCCCGTGATCATCGTGATACCAGGCTTGCCGTCGAGCGAACCCGCCGCCAAGTCGATCGAATGATATCCGTCGAAGCTGCCCCAGTTCACCAGCTGTATGTTGGCGAGCCTCCACTGAGGGGACATGAGCATGCCAAGACCTGGGTCAGCCATAGTGCCGCTCCCCTTCCGCAAGCGTGTCATGATACGCTTCCTTTTCGCCATCTGCAGCGCCATCGGGTGTGCCCTCGCCCGCTTTCTTAGCCATGTCGGCCTTCAGCTGACCCATCAGCGCCGTCGCCCTCTCGAGGTCCAACGTCGCCGGAAGCAACGGCATGATGCGATACCGCTGCTCATCGACGTTGACGAGCTTTATGTAGCCCAGCGTGTTAAGGGTCTTTATCGCGTTCGAGATGCGTTGGGTCGCGCGCTCTTCGTCGAGGTCGTCCTGATAACACGCGCTCTCAAGATGCTCTTCCATTTCGCGACGCTCGACGAACCAGTTGTCGGGATCTTCGCCTTCCAGCTTGTGCTGGAGAACCCTCAGGCGAATCAGCAGCACCGTCTCGTCGCGCTTCAAGGGCACGTTACGCTTCACCATCATGCGCTGGGCACCGCTTATGAGCTCTTCGTCGGGTACGGACACCACATATACCACCTTGTAGCGCTTACTCACCCGGACCCGCAAGTACAGGTTGTTCATGCAGCGTTCCACGTCGGACAGGTTGTCGACTGCCGCCTGATAGAGTGCACCCTCCGTCGCTTCCGAAATCGCATACTTCCGCAACAGCTCGGTGCACACGTAACGCGCGGCAGGGGGCAAGTCGCCCTGGTCGCCTTCGAAGCAAGCGAACGCCTCGGAAGCATCTTCGCCCCCTTCTTCGACATCGGGATACGCGCCCGCATCGGGACCCGACGCGAAGATGCTCTCGGCCTCTTCAGCGGCGATCTCGTATCCATCGTCGTCGACTGCGGCATCGCGACCTTGTCGCCGAACATCACTCATACGCATGCTCCTTGAATAACTTGAACTGCCTCTCACCCATGACGAGGTCGGGACCGCGCCAGGCAATCTCGTCACCGTCTGCAGTCTGGCAGCGCCACACCCCTCCAGCCTCCCCCGGCATGAAGCCGAGGTCTGCCGCAGCCTGGAGCAAACCCGCAAGCTCGCTCGATCGCCGCAGGGACCCCGGCAATCCGTTGAAGCTCTTCGCAAACACGACTTTGCCGCCCTCGATGACGGGCGCGTGCTCTATCGCCTCGACGATGAAGCGCGTCTGCGGCCCGCCGAGCGCCACAAGCGCCTGAAGG
>JAFUBE010000854.1 GCA_017460365.1 Eggerthellaceae bacterium | reverse complement strand
GTTACGCGAAGGCTGCTGCTTGGCGCCCAGGGCTTGCGGTGCTTCTGGCGAAGCGGTAGCCTGCGCCACCTTCTCGAGGTTCTGCCCGCAAACGGGGCAGAAGCGCGTGCCGTCGGGAGCCTGGTTGCCGCATTTGGGACAAAACATGACGCACCTTCTTTCGGGGTTTCAGACCGCAGGTTCATTATGCTCGGCTGGCTATGCGGTCGGCGGCGGGTTGCCAATTTAGTCAATGACTAAGCGGCATTGCGTGTGAACAGGCACGTTCCCGAAGATATCATCGAAACTGCGGAACGGAACGGGAAGGAGCACGTCGAACCATGACTACGACGACCAAAACGCTCAGCGCGGCAAAGCTCGCAATCATCGCCCTCGCCGCCGCCTGCCTGGCCCTCTGCTGCGCCCTGCCCGCGCCTGCGCACGCTGCCGACCTGCAAACAGCGAAGCCCGCTTCCGCTTCGAAGACCCTTGCGACCCAGAAGGCCAAGGTCTACAAGATCAAGACGGCCGCCCAGTGGCACAACATCGGCAACTACAAAGGCGGCACCTTCAAGCTGATGAACAACATCACGCTGAAGAGCACGGGCCAATATCTGACGATAAACAAGAAGTACGCGTACACGATCGACCTCAACGGCAAGAAGATCAAGACGAATTACTCTGGAAACGCCGCGCGGAGCGCTCCGTTGTCGATGACCAAGGGCACGGTTACCGTTAAGTCGAGCCAGAAAAACAAGGGGGTCTTGTATTCGACGGAGTTCTTCGCCGTCGACGTCGCGGGTGGCAAGTTCTGCCTGGAGAGCGGCAGCATCGTGGACGACTACGTTGACTTCAGGAACGATGCCTGCTCGGCGATCTGCGTTAGCAACAATGCCAAGTGCGTGCTCAAGGGTGGAAAAGTGCGGGGCGTGTGCAATGGCGTGACCGCGATGGATTCGGCGAGCGTGCGCACGCAAGGCTCCAAGACGAGCCCCTACATCCGCGCGGGCGCCCATGATTCCACGGTGGCGTTCACGCACTTCGGAAGCGCCATCAACATTGCGTCGCGCACCGCGAAGCTTTCGCTGAAAGGCGGGAGCCTCGGCACGAAGGCAGACCCAGACGCCCCGTCGTACAGCGTGGTCGGCACATACTACTACACGCAATCGGGCCATTACCCGGTGCTCGACATGTATGGTCAGGCGCTCAAGCAAGCGAAGGGCTACAAGTTCATCGATCCCAGCGGAAACGACGTTCCGATCAGGCAAGACGCCCTGAACTCGACGTACCCGGGCGCTTCGCCGAAGACGATGCTCGAAACGTGGACCAAGAGCAGCGACGGTTACTACACCGTGTACGTCACGAAATCGTGATACTGCCCCTGGTCGGCGCAGGGTGCCGACTAGGATAGTTTTGCCTGACGGGAAGGGAGATGTGGAATGAATCGCGTTATCTGGACCAGTTTTGCATGGGTGGTTGCCTTCGCAATCGGCGTGGCGGCGTTCGCGTTCGCAGCAGCTGGGCAGGCACAAGCGCTCACAGTCGGCGCGCAGGCTGGCGCAGAGATTGCGGCGGTCGACTTGCACGCAAACGTCGCTACGCTCAATGCGGGGCAGCCTGCGTGGACTATTGCAGAAAGCGACGAGGTAAATTACAAGCTGTATGACGAGTATTGGGCAACCGACGATGGCGCCGAGGTGCACTGGAATGAAGCTGAGCAGGCCAAGGTCGCAAAACCGATCGAAAGCGTCGAAGCGGGGGTCGTTTACTACTATACCGTGGTGTTCACGGCCGACGATGGCTACGTGTTCTCCGATGATGTGGCGCTGGTGACTGCGGGGCAGGTCGTTTCCGTGCCAGACGAGGCGCGACAAATCACCGACGATGGCAAGAAGCTCACCTTCTACCGCTACTATTCGACTGTCGGCGTCGATGCGGACGGAGCCAACGAACTCGATTTGAGCGAAGTGAAGCTCTCCTGGAAGAAGAAGCAGTACAACGGCCAAGTGCAGGTGCCGACCGTTAAGGGCACGGTGTATTACAACGGGCGGGAGGCCGAGAAAGGCACGGAGTACAACGTGCGTTACAGCGCGTCTAAATCGAAGAAGGCGGGCGTATACACGGTTGTCGTCGAGGGCGATAACATGATTGGCGGCAGCAAGACCCTTGTGTACAGAATCACGCCAAAGGGCACGTCGCTTTCCAAGCTGACGGCGGGCAAGAAGTGCTTCACCGCCAAGTGGGCCAAACAGGCGACCCAAGCGGACGGATACGAAGTCGAATACGCCCTCAACAGCAAGTTCACGAAATCCGCCCAGACTTTGCAATTCGGCAAGAAGCAGACGAGTGGCAAGGTGGCAAAGGGCGTGAAAGCCAAGAAGAAGTACTACGTGCACATTCGAACCTACAAGGGCGCGGGCGAAGGCAAAGTGGTATCCGCCTGGAGCAAGGCGAAAGCCGTGACCACCAAGTAAATCTTCGCGGCGAATCGTGGTCGTTTTCAGTCGGCGTTTAGCCTATACTGGTCGCATCAGCGGCGACAGGGGAGGGGTTATGGCGTTCGACACCAGCAAGATCAGCAAGCTCGGGTTCGGGTGCATGCGGTTTACGGGGCGCGAGACCGACTCGATCGACATCGACTACACGGCTCAGATGGTCGACCGCTATCTAGCGGCCGGTGGCAACTACTTCGACACGGCGTGGGCCTATCCGAACAGCGAGAAGGCGCTCGGCCGTGCGCTCGTGGCGCGCCATCCGCGCGATTCGTTCTACATCGCGTCGAAATGCGTGGCGTGGAACCATTGCAAAAGCACTGACGACCTCGAGCGCCAGCTTCAGGAAACGCTTGCCAACCTCGGCGTCGATTACCTCGACGTGTACCTCATGCACAACCTCGGCGGCGTGCGCACGGCGGCCTTCGAGAAGTACGGCGCGTGGGAGTTCATGAAGTCCGTGAAAGAACGCGGATTGGCCAAGCATATCGGCTTTTCGGCGCATTGCACGCCCGAAGAGCTCGAGAAGTTCATCGCCGACTACCCCGAAGCCGAGCTCGTGCAGCTGCAGGTGAACTACCTCGATTGGGACAGCCCGTCGTTCCGCGAGCGCGAGTGCGTGGAAATCGCGCGTGCGAGTGGGTTGCCCGTCGTGGTGATGGAACCGGTGAAAGGCGGCTTGCTCGCGAATCCGTCGCCTGCGGTTGCGAAGATTCTCGACGAATGGCTTCCCAACGACGACCCTGCAGGCGCGGCCCTGAGGTTCGCCGCGAGCGTGCCCGGCGTGTTCACCACGCTTTCGGGCATGAACACGATCGAGCAGGTGGAAGCGAACTGCCGCACGTTCGCCGACTTCAAGCCACTCGACGAAGGCGAGCGTCACGGCATTGAGCTCGCCCAGGAGGCGATGGCGAAAAGCGGCGCCATCGGGTGTACGGGGTGCGATTACTGCGCGAAGGTGTGTCCGCAGGGCATCGGCATTTCCGGTTCGATCACCGCGCTCAACTACTACATCAACTTCGACGACGCCGAGGCCGCCGCCTACCAGCTCGGGTTCGTCGTGCGGTTCAACGGCGGCAAGAAGCTTCCCGACGAATGCATCCGCTGCGGCGCCTGCGAGCAGGCCTGTCCGCAGAACATCCCCATCCTGGAGTGCTTCGACCGCATCGAGCAGGAAATCGTTCCGCATCGCAAGCAAGTCGTGCTGATGAAACCCTAACGCGTTACGCCGCCTTGCGGCGGCTACTGACGAGTTCGCTGTCGGGATTTAGCGACCCTCCGTAGGGCAAGCTCTCGAGCTTGCCGCCGCGCCGCCAGGCGCGCAATCATAGGCAGCGGCGAAGCCGCGTCACATTTTTCGATTCCCGCCCGCGTTAAAGTGTGACGCGGCTTCGC
>JAFUBE010000853.1 GCA_017460365.1 Eggerthellaceae bacterium | reverse complement strand
CAATCCGCGAAACTACCCCACTTTGGGTCTGGCAGTAAGTGGGGTAGTCGCGCGGGACTGACCCGGTTCGGGCCCGGCGGGAGGCGGGGCGGCCTCTGGAACCTGCGGGAAACGGGGCAACACTATCCTGTGTAGAAGTGGCACAATAGGGGCATGGCAGTCACTGGGAACATTCAGCGGGGCAAGACGGGGCTGAAGCCGTACCTCACCCCGGTGGGCGCATGGGCGCTTGCGCTCGGCACGGCGATCGGGTGGGGCTCGCTCGTCGTCACGAGCAACAGCTACCTGCTGCAAGCGGGTCCGTGGGGCAGCATCATCGGCCTGCTCATCGGCGCGGTCATCATGCTCGTCATCGCCAGGAACTACCACTACATGATCAACTGCTTCCCCGACGCGGGAGGCGCCTACACCTACTCGAAGGAAGTGTTCGGCCACGACCACGGGTTCCTCACGGCGTGGTTCCTCGGCCTCACCTACATCGCGATGTTCTGGGCGAACGCCACGTCGCTTCCGCTGTTCGCCCAATACTTCTTGGGCGACATGTTCAAGGTCGGCTTCCTGTACACGGTGTTCGGCTACGACGTGTACGCGGGCGAGGTGCTGCTCACCATCGTGGCGATCCTGCTCGCAGGCGCCCTGTGCGCCCGCTCGCGCGTGGGCGCGATGCGCATCCTGATCGGGCTCGCCGTTCTGTTCTGCATCGGCATCGCGATCTGCTTCGCCGCCTCCGCGTCCGGGTTCGCATCCAGCCCGCACTCGCTCGAGCCGGGGTTCATCCCAGACGAGCCGGCGATTTCGCAAATCGTCATGATCGCGTGCATCTCGCCCTGGGCCTTCATCGGCTTCGAGAACATCTCGCATGCCGCCGAAGAATACGCGTTCCCGCGCAACAAGACGTACCGCATCATGGTCGCGGCCGTCGTCACCGCGACGGCGCTGTACGTCTTCGTGCTGCTGATGTCGGTTTGGGCGTACCCACCGCAATACGACAGCTGGCTGGCGTACCTGTCCGACCTGGGCAACTTGAAGGGCATCGAGGGGCTCCCCGCGTTCTACGCGGCGTACCGCTACATGGGCTCGGCGGGCGTCGTTGTGCTCATGGCGGCGCTTTTGGGGCTCATCATCACGAGCCTCATCGGCAACATCCTGGCGCTCAGCCGGCTGTTCTACGCGCTTGCGAAAGACGCGGTGCTGCCCCGGCGCATCGCGCAGGTGAACAAACGGCACATCCCCGCAGCCGGCGTTGCGCTCGTGGCCATACTTTCGCTCGCCATCCCGTTTTTGGGACGCACCGCCATAGGCTGGATCGTCGACGTCACCACCATCGGCGCCACCATCACCTACGGGCTGGTTTCGGCATCGACCGCGCGGGTGGCACGCGCGCGCGACGACAAGGCGGAACGCGCGACGGGGCTCGCGGGCACCGTGCTCATGATCGCGTTCGGCGCGCAACTGGTCCTGCCGAGCCTGCTGTCGTCGCAATCGCTCGCGCCCGAGGCGTTCTTCCTGGTCGCCGCATGGGGCATCATCGGCTTTCTGTGCGTCCGCAGCCTGCTCGGGCGCGACGCCGGCCACCGGTTCGGCCGCTCCCCCATCGTGTGGGTCTCGCTGCTCGCGCTCGTGATGTTCGTCACTTTCGTCTGGATGGGCCAAACGCTTTCGGGCCTCGAAGACGCCATGGACGAGCGCATCACCACCTACCTCGCGACGCAAGGCGCGCCAAGCGACGCGTT
>JAFUBE010000852.1 GCA_017460365.1 Eggerthellaceae bacterium | reverse complement strand
GAGACTGACTATTTCGACGCCGCTGCAGAAGCGGCGTTCGTTGTCGACGGCACGGCCGCGCGCGCCGAGGGCGGCGCGCCGGCGCGAAAGTGGCGGGAAAGTGCACCAGCAGCCCCACAATCAGCGGAAACCGCTGAAAACGCGCCCGAAACCGCCGATTACGCATCTATGAAGAAAGATGATCTCTTGCGCGAAGCCGTGGCGCGCGGCCTGGAAATCTCCCCGCGCGCCAGGGTCGGGGAGATCATAGACGCCCTGGAGGAAAGCGATGCCGACGCTTAAAGAGACGATCGAATCCGACATCGACGTTGTTCTCGATTTCGATGACTTCGCGGAAACCGCGATTGTCGAGGGCGAGAGGATAAAGGTTCAGTTTGATTCCGACAGGCTCGCGGAGCTTTCCGGGTACACGCAGCTCGGTATCGGAACCGAGGCGGTCGTGATGTACGCGCGCACGTGCGACTTGCCGAAAAGGCGCAAACCCGGCGGCGCGCTCAAGATCGGCGCATACGACTGGACGGTTCTAAGCTGGGAAGACCGCGCCGGCATCAGCGAGGTCGCGTTGCAAAGGAGCCAATAATGGCCGCGCAGAACTTGACCGCCACGCTCGACAAGATCGCCGCGTGGGTGGATTCCGCCATTGCCCCCGAGTTGGAGTACCTTGTGCCGCCCGATGAGGGCGCGGTCGATGAAATCGACCTCGAATGGGCACATCCGACGGTTTCCCAAGCGTTCACGCCGCCCGTAGAGCGCCTTCAGGACGGCGAGCGGCAAGCGCCGAGCATCGCCGTTCAGCTCACGGGCGGCGCGGACGGCCTGCGGATCGACCGCGAGCTAACGATCAGGCTCCTTCTCACCATCTGGTCGCCGGGACATTTTGCCGACGGCCGGTTCATGCGGGACTCGGACGGATGGCGCGACCTGTTCAACGGCCTCGGCACGATGGTCGCGGCGGTGGAGAACGCCGAGACGATCGCGGCGTGCTCGGTCGATATGGCCTCCGGCGTCGAGTTCGGGTTCTACGAGATCGACAAGGAGATTCCCGACCTTTACCCGTATTGGATCGGGAGGGTCGATTTCAAGCTGCGGCGTTCACCGCAGGCAAACAAGAGATTCGAAGCATTGTTATAGGAGGAAATAATGGCAGGATACACACACGGCGCTTACGGCATCATGAAGGATGCCGTCATCGCCAACGTTGCCGAAGCGTCGAGCGCTACGGTTGCCATCGGCACCTTGCCGGTGCATCTGCTCCCCGATTACAGCGGTCTGGTAGGCGCGCCGATCGCAATGTCGGACGCGACGGCGAAAAACGAGTTCGGGTACAGCGACACCTGGGGGACGTTCACGCTCTGCGAGGTCATGCAGGGCTTCCTCGGCGGCTCGTCCGGCAACATCGGCGGGCTGTACTGCATCAACGCGCTCGACCCGTCGAAGCACAAGGCGGCTTCCGACACCGAGGTATCGGTCACGTTCGTTGACGGCGTGGGGACGATCGCCGACGAGCTTGCCATAGTCTCGACCATCGCCGTTGACGGCGTGACGGCCGAGAACACGAGCGCATCCTACGATTGGGTGAGCGGTAAGATCACCATCCGCGCTGCGGGCGCGACCGGGGCAAAAGACGTGACCTACCGCCGGGTGACGCCGAACGCCGTCACCGCCGCCGACATCATCGCCGCGATCGAGGTTGTCGATGACCTTTACCCGCTCTGGAACATCATCCCGAACGTGCTCATCGCCCCCGGCTGGTCGGAGAACCCGACCGTGTACGCCGCCCTCGTCGCGAAGGCGCAGTCGATCGACGGCCATTTCATTGGCTTCGTGCTCGCCGACATCCCGACGAGCGCAGCTACGATCGAGGACGCGATCGCGTGGAAAGCGGCGAACGGCTACACGTCGAAGTACTCGAAGGTCTGCTGGCCGTGCATGACCGACGCCGCCGGCGCGTTCTACCACCTCTCGACGCTCTACGCTCGCGAGATGATGCGCAACGACGCGCTGAACGACGGCGTTCCGTACGTCACCGCCTCCAATACTGTCGTGTCGAACGGGGGCGTGTGCCTCGCTAACGGCACGGCGGTTCGGCTCTACAACGAGCACGGCAACTCGCTCAACGAGTACGGAATCTCCACCGCGATCGCCTGGGGCGGCCAGGTTCGGCTGTGGGGCGGCCACACGGCGGGCTTCATCTACAGCGCCGCCGACAACGAGGCGAGCGCGATCTTCGACACCAACATCCGCATGCTGTGCTACATCATCAACGGCTTCCAGACGCGATGGATCAACTCGATCGACCAGCCGATGACGCTTGCCTTGCGCGATACCATCCTGTTCGCCGAGCAGAGCCTTCTCGACGGACTCGTTGCCCAGGGCGCGCTTATCGGAACCCCGACCGTTCAGTTCCAGCGCAGCAGCAACCCGAACAGCGACATCGTACAGGGCAACTTCACCTGGGACATTTCGGCTACGCCGACGCCGCAGTTCAAGACGGCGCGCGCCGTGGTCGCCTACACGACCGACGGGTTCGACGCATACATCGAAAGCGAGGGGGAATAGGCCATGGCTAACTTCATCGACAAGATGACCGTCGTAGAGGCGGCCACGATCTACAACGGCGGCAAGCTCGCCGGCAACGACTACAAGGTTACGCTGCCGGCCATCACGCCGGCGACAACTGACGTTAACGGTCTTATGGGGACTATGAACGTTCCGCTGCTCAACACGCTCGAAGCGATGGATATGACCATCACCAAGATCGGCGTTGACGCGAACGCCGTCCAGCTCTGCACACCCGGCAAGAAAGACCTCATGATTAACTGGGTGCAAGACAAGGTGAACAGCTCCGGCGACGTTTCCCCGGTCGGATGCAAGGCGCAGGTGAGCTGCCTGCCGAAGTCGTACATGCCGGCCGCCGACATCGAGGTTGGCAGCACGTCGGAGTTCGATTGCACATACGAGGTGTACGAATACAAGCTCACCATCGACGGTGTTGTCGTGCTCCACGTGAACCGCCTCACCGGCACGCTGAAAGCGTGGAACGGCAAGGAACTCGTCAACTTTTCAAGCTCGTTCGACAAGCTGCTGTAAGGAGCCTAGACCATGGTGAACACGATCAAGCTGAAGCAACCCGTCCTCATCGACGGCG
>JAFUBE010000851.1 GCA_017460365.1 Eggerthellaceae bacterium | reverse complement strand
TGGCACAATAGCGGAAATGCACCAGTAACAAGATTGGGGGAGACCATGGGTTCGTACGATGACGAGATGAAGCGCATCGAGCAAGGCATTGGCGAGCGAGGCGATACGGCGCGCGCCTATTTCGCCGCCCTTGATGCCGGTTTCAGCGAAGAAGAGTCGTTTCTCAAGCACAGGCCCGATTACTCGAAGACGCTGTTTGCGCCCGAGAACGACGACATATACCAGGAATTCTGCCGCTTCATCGACATGCCCGAGCCGCGTTACTTCGACATGGTCGACAACCCCATGCGCGTGGAAGGCTTCACGGCAGCCGATGTGTACTATTCCATGAAATCGAAGAACGACCGCATCGTTTCGATCGACGCTGCGGCGGTGTATGCCATGCTCGTGAACCTGCGTGACAAGCCTCAGCTCTACAAGAAAGTGCTTGATTTTCGTCCCACGTGCTACCAGGGCGGGTGCGGTATGAAGGACGCCGCGTTCGACGCCGGCTACTATGGGGAGCGAACCTTCCCGAAGGCATAGCCGAAGGCGAGAGAGTATGCTTGAAAGCGGCAGATAAGCTGCGCTATTATTTCCAGCTATCAATCAACAGGTAATCAGCGGCATGAAGGGGAAGACATGTCTGCACCAATTATCGTCGTGGGCCACAAGAATCCCGACAACGATGCCATCAGCGCGGCAATCGGCTACGCATGGCTCAAAAACGAACTGGCGAAACGCTACGAATCCGACGGGGAAGACACCCCGACATACCTTCCGGCCCGTTTGGGCCCGCTCCCGCGCGAGACTGCCGGCGTGCTCGAGAAATGGGGCGTGCCCGAGCCGATGGTCATCAACAACCTGTATTCGCGCGTATCCGACGTGATGACGCCCGACCCTATCTGCACCAAGGCCGATTCGAAGCTGCTCGATGCCGGTCGGGTGATGCGCAAGCACAACATCCAGGCCATCGTGGTCACCGATGACGACGATAAATACGTGGGCCTCGTCTCCACGCGCATGATCGCGAATCGCTACATTTCGGCGACTGACCTGCTCGAAACCGGCGCCAGCCAGATGGCGGTCGCCTCCGATCTCATCGCCTCGCTCGACCAGACGGTCGACACGGTCATGGAAGACCAGATACTCACGATCGACAAGGACGACCGCCTCGACGAAGCGTCTGCCGATATCATGGCGCAGCCGTGGCGCGAGGCGGTCGTGCTCGACGCCGAACGGCATCCCATCGGGATCGTCACCCGTTCAGACCTCGCCGTGCACCCGCATCGCAAGGTCATCTTGGTCGACCACAACGAGATCAGCCAAGCGGCGGCAGGCATCGAAGATGCCGAGGTCGTCGAGATCATCGACCACCATCGCATCGCCGACGTGTCGACGATCTATCCGATCAAATTCATCAACATGCCGGTAGGCTCTTCGGCCACGATCGTCACGCTGGAATGCCAGCGCCATGGCGTCGAGCCGCCTGCGCCCATCGCGGCTGTGCTGCTGAGCGCCGTCATGACCGACACCGTGGTTCTGAAATCGCCGACGGCGACCGACACCGACCGCGAGGTTGTCGAATACCTCGCCAGGCTTATCGGCGTCGACCCGATCGACTTCGGCATCGAGGTCTTCTCGATGCGCGGCGGCGACGACGACATGCCGATCGACAAGTTCGTGAGCGCCGACTCCAAGGAATTCGACCTCGGCGAGGGGAAGGTGCTCATCGCCCAACACGAAACGACCAACCTCGAATCGGCGATGAAGCGCGAAGGCGAGATGCGCGAGTATATGCGCTCGCTGACCGAAAGCCATGGTTATGCGTGCGTGTTGCTCATGGTGACCGATATAATCGCAGAGGGCAGCCAGTTCGTCTGTGAGGGCAACCGCCGCATCGTGAACCGCGCCTTCGGCATCGAGTGCACAGGCGAAGGCGGTACCTGGATGCCTGGCGTGCTGTCGCGCAAGAAGCAGGTTGCAACGCGCATTCTGGAAGCGTAAACGCACCTGGCGCATGATGCGAATCCGCTCCGCTCCCGTCGCGTGACACTTCCCGTCAGACACGATCTGTCAATTTTAGGGCGGCGCA
>JAFUBE010000850.1 GCA_017460365.1 Eggerthellaceae bacterium | reverse complement strand
CTGCCTGACGGCGTTAAGTCGTTTGCGTCTGATGTGGATTCGGACGGCAAGGTTATAGCCATACTCAAAATTCCATCAACAGCAGAAGACATACCCGAGGGCGTGCGGGAAATCACCCTGCCCGTGACCGTGAAATCCGAGAAGAACTACGAGGATTCGACCATCAACGTCGTTATGGTGCCAACGAAGAGGGAAGAAATGACGGTGACCATAGCGGGCGTTCCCACCGCCGCTAAGACCTACGGCGATGACGCTTTCGCCCTGACGGCCACCGTGAAAGACGAGCAAGGCAATCCCGTGACGACCCAGGACGACGATTGGTACTGGTACAGCAGCAATCCCAGCGTGCTCGCAGTTGACACGGAAGATGTCTCAAATCAGATGCGAGTACGCGTCATGGGAGCTGGCTCCGCCCAAATCCTGGCGTGGTACGAGCCGAGCGGTGACGACACAATCGGCGCGGCATTAACGGAACCCATCACGGTCAACAAGGCGGGCATCAACCCCAGCGTCTCCATCGACGGCAGGACTTACGGCGACGCGGCTAAGACGCCTGTCGTCAACGGCAACACCGGCAACGGCGCGGTGACGTATTCCTATAGCGGCACGACCCGCGGCGAGACGGACTTCGGGCCCTCCGCCAGCGCGCCAACGCAGGCAGGCGCTTACACCGTCACGGCCACGGTAGCCGAGACGGATAACTATCTGGGCGGCACTTGCACGAAGGAATTTACCATAACCCCGAAATCCGTTCCTGTCATCGTGATTGCCGAGGACAAGACCTATGATGGCACGACTAATGCGAACGTGATAGCCACCATGAAATCCAGCGACCTAGTTGAAGGCGACTTGATTGAAGACGCCGTGTACGATGGCGATGGCAATGTGATGTTCCCGGGCCTCGCAGGCACGTTCGACGATGCGAATGCCGGCCAGGACAAACCAATTACCCTCGACGACAGCAAAGTTACTTACCCTGTTGCAGAAACGTCGAACTATGAGGCGGCGATATCCGAAGCACCTGCGGCCACGATTAAGCCGCTCACCGTCTACGTCAATGCCGACGACAAGTCGGGCCGGTACGGCGAGAGCATCTCTGAGCTCACCTTCAGACCCTACGACCCCACCGAGCTCGTCGAGGGCGACACCCTGGAGTCACTCGGCATTACCGTCTCCACCACGGCCGCCAGCAGCTCGGATGCGGGTGAGTATCCCATTACGCTCTCCGGGGGCAAGGCCAATTCAAACTACGATGTGCAGCTCGGCGATGACGGCACATACACCATCACCAAGGCGGACAACAGTGCCGAGGTTTCCATCGAGAACTGGGTTTATGGCGAGAGCGCCAAACAGCCGCAGGTGACGGCGGACTTCGGCGCGGACACCGCGACAATCGAGTACAAGGCGAAGGACGCCGATGACGCCATGTACTCTGGTACGGTGCCGACCGAGCCCGGTGAGTATACGGTAAGAGCCACGGTGCCCGACACGGACAACTACGACGGCGCGACTGCTACGGCGGACTTCACCATCAAGCCGGTCGTGACGTTCGACGCCAACGAAGGCTCTGGCACTAAGGACGATGAGGTCGTAGAGTTTGGCTCGACCTACACGCTTCCCGCAGCGGACACCTTTGGCACGCCCGAGGGCAAGTGCCGCTTCGCGTCATGGGAGGTGACAATCGGCTCTGCTGAACCTGTGCGCAAGAATCCTAGTGAGACCATCACCATTACAGCCAATACCACCGTGAAGGCACTCTGGGAAGACCACAACTGGGGCGAATGGACCCAAACAAAGGCGCCTACGTGCGTTGCAGTTGGTGAAGAGGAGCATGTGTGTTCACGCGACGGTTTGCATAAAGAAACCCGTGAGGTTGCTATCGACCCGAACGCTCACGACTGGGGTGAGCCGACCTACGAGTGGGCTACCGACAACAGCACTTTGACGGCCACGCGCATTTGCGGACGCAGCTCCGAGCACGTTGAGACCGAGACGGTTGGGGCCACCGAGGAGCTTGTCCCGCCGACCGCCGCCGAGCCCGGCAAGCGCACTTGGATGAGCGACGCGTTCGAGAACCCAGCATTCGAGGCGCAGACCAAGGGCGAGGTCATCGACGCCCTGGGCGAGCTTGCGGTGGCCAACGGCGATCAGCAGCAGTGGATCGCCGGCAAGCCCGCCACCATCTGGGCCACGGCATCCGAGCTGGACCTGGCCGACGGCGAGGTGGTCACCGAGTGGGCCTGGGAGTACACGAAGACCCCCGGCGACGAGGGAAGCTGGAAGAGGTCCGGCGCCAAGACCTCCGTCTCCGCCGACAGCGCGACCTGTAGCCTGGCGATTCCCGAGTGCACCGCCGCCCGGAGGGCCGCCAGGTCCTGGAGGGCCACCGCCTCCACCAGCTTAGGGCGCAGCGCGATCTCCGCGCCGCAGAGCCTCTCCGAGGACCCGGTCCTTCCCGTGGCCGCCGACGGCGAGTTCGCCTGGGTCGAGGGCCAGCCGGTGGACATCAAGGCCAAGATATCCGGCCTGGCCGACGGCGAGCAGGTGGCCAGCTGGACGTGGTACTACTCCAGCGGCGGCGAGACCTTCAAGAAGTCCGGCGCCCAGTCCTCGGCGGACGGCGACGTGCTCACCATCAAGATCCCGAAGTGCACGCAGGCGCGCAAGGCCCCCATGGCCTGGTCGGTCCGCGTGACCACCACCGACGGCCGCACCGCCACCAGCGACGGCATCTCCCTGGTGGGCTAGCGCGAGTCGAGGGGACATTTGGGTCCGGTTGTCATTCTGAGGAGCGGAGCGACGAAGAATCTCCGTGGTTCCCGAAAAGCCCTCAGGGGATTCTTCGCTTCGCTCAGAATGACGGCTGAGTTTGTGACGGGGGACGCTGGAGCATTGGCCCAGGACCAACGCTCAAGGATGGCGCCAGAGGACAAAGCCGCGAGAATTGGCGCGGAAGGGAAGGGCTGCGCTGGGGACTTGATGTAGAATAAACGCGTTTGTGGTCCCAAGAGAGAAAAGGGAGTGGCGATGAAGTATCTGGCACAGTTTGTATGCGTTATTGCGGTTGTCGTTTTTGCCTCGGTGCTTGTTGCATGCAGCAGCGCCGAAAGCTCCGGCAGCAGCGAAAACTCCGGCAGCTCCGAAAGCTCCAGCAGCGCCGAAAGCCCTGCAACGGCAAGCGACGATGCGCAAAGCACCGGCTCGAGCGCATCGCAGTCTTCCGAAAGCGTGCAATCCAGCGCATCGCAGCCTGCGGAAAGCGCAGGGGATCCACTCGGCCTGTGGAACGACGACGCTCCTCTCAAGAAGAAACTCGTGGACTTCGTCGAGGCGGCGACGGACGAGTCGTCTTCCGGCTTCATCCCGGTGGAAGACCGCATCGCCACGTTCGACTTCGACGGCACGCTTTTCTGCGAGACCGATCCCAACTACTTCGACTACACACTGCTCGTGTATCGTGTGCTCGAGGATGCGAACTACAAGGACAAAGCATCCGATTTCGAGAAATCCGTAGCGGCGAAGATCGTCGATCAGAACGAAAACGGCACGAAATACGAAGAGCTTCCCGTCGAGCACGGCCAGGCGGTCGCGTCGTCGTTCTAGGGCATGACACTCGCCGAAGTCTACAGCTCCGTAAGCGAGTTCATGACGACTCCCAGGCCCAGCTACGAAGGCATGGTGCGCGGTGGCGGATTCTACCAGCCTATGGTGCAGGTGGTCGACTACCTGAAGGCGAACGACTTCACCGTCTACATCGTATCGGGCACCGACCGGCTTATCGTGCGCGGCATCTTCAACGACCCCTCGTGCCCTATCGACCTGCCTCTTTCCCAGGTGATCGGCTCCGACGAGACGCTGGTGGGCTCGGCCCAGGGCGATGAGGACGGCCTGGATTACACCTTCGGCCAAGACGAGCAGCTGGTGCTGGGCGGCGACTTCATCATCAAGAACCTGAAGGAAAACAAGGTGTCGGTCATCCAGAGCGAGATCGCCAAGCAGCCGGTGCTTTCGTTCGGCAATTCCTCGGGCGACTTCGCCATGGACAACTACGCGCTTTCGAACCCCACGTACGCATCGGCCGCCTTCCAGCTGTGCTGCGACGACCTCGAGCGCGAAAACGGCGATCAGAAAAAGGCGCAGTCCATGTACGAGGATTGCGAAAAGAACGGTTACGTGCCCGTGTCGATGGCCAACGACTGGAAAACCATCTACGGTGACGGCGTAACCTACCTAGGCGCCGAAGAGGAGCTTGCGCAGGCAGCGTAAACGTCAAACCAGGACAACGGGGACGTAGCCCGTTGTCCCGTTGTCTGCTTTTCCCGCGAGTCAAGGGGACACTGAGGAGGCGTTTGTCATCGGGTGTTGTCACCTTTCTAGTCCTGCGCGTGACAACGGGGGCGTAGGACGTTGCCATCCGCGAATTAGTGTACAGACTTTCTCGCGCGCACTGCGAAACCCCAGATCGCGCTTCCCCCAGAGGCCCGAAACCCGAAAGTGTGTACACTAATCGGTCCCCGCCCGGCTTCCAGCACGGGTCCGCTGGCCCGGCTCCCCGCAAGGGCAGGCGCCTGCCGCCCGAGGGCATGATGACGATCTGGAAACCCCCCTTACGCCCGCGCGATCGATGCGGGATAATGCTGGGTGGATGCGCGCTGCCAGCGGTTGGCGCGGCGTCCGCAGCACGTAGGGGCATGTTCGGGTAACGTTGGAGAGCGAAAGGGGCTCGCGATGAAGGCGAAGTCTATTTCTTGCAAAGCACTGTTCGTCCTGGCGGCGACCGCCGCGGCGCTGTTGGCGTCCCTGCTGTGGGCGGTCCCGCAGGCGCACGCGGCCGACGGCGTGCAGTACCTCTACCGGAGCTGGGACTCCGCGAACAACCAGGTGGTCACGGAAACGAGGACCGCAAACTGCGTGGACTACAACAGCAGCATGACGAACCTCCACCAGGGATG
>JAFUBE010000849.1 GCA_017460365.1 Eggerthellaceae bacterium | reverse complement strand
CACGCAGTGGGGCAGCCACACGCACTCGCGGCACTCGTCGTCGGGCCCGGGGCCGGCGGTGTTCAGGTACATGGTCCGGTTGTCTGCTTTGGAAGCCGTGGCCAGCGGGTCGGCCGGGTCCCAGTCATGCGCGGTGCCGACGCTGATCTCGGGCTTGTCGCCGGCCTCCCAGCACGTCTGCAGGGTGCCGCGCTCGTCGACGCCCACGCCCCAGACGGTGTGCGCGCCGCAAGAGTGGCCCTGGCCCCTGCGGAAGCGGCCCGCCTCCTGGCGGATGCCGACTTCGCTGGAGTCGGGGCCGCATAAGAGCCCCACCTGCTTCCCCCGCTCGTCGGCGGCCTCGCTTCCCGAGACGGGCGCGGGATAGTAAGACAGGTCGTTGCCGGACTCCTCGGCAAGCTTCTTGACGAACGCTTCCAGCTCGTCCATCTCGTGCTTGTTGCCCTCGTGCACGTTGTGGCGCACGTTCACCTTGAAGGGCAGCTTGCACCCGCGCAGGTTGGCCGTGATGCGCTCGAACGTGCCCTTGCCGTTGGCGAGGCGCCGCGTCGCGTCGTGGGTGGCGCCCATTCCGTCTATGGTCACCTGGGCCATCCCAACCTTGCACCGCCCGAGCATGTCGGCCGCTTCTTGCGTCAGCAGGTAGCCGTTGGTAATGATCGAGGACGAGTACTCGCCGCCGCGCTCCTCCGCGAGCGCCATCAGGCGCGCGGAGAGCGACTCGATGACGCCTGGCGCGAGCAGCGGCTCGCCGCCGAACCAGGTGACGCTTATGTCCTTCGCGCCGCTGGCGTCGAGCATGCGCCCCGCGAGCGCCACCACGTCGTCCTGCACCTCCGCGCTCATCCTGCCCGTGAAGTGGTCCTCGAAGCAGTACGGGCAGTCGAAGTTGCAGCCCATGGTGGGGCAGATGGTGAGCCCAATCCCGTGCGGCATCGCGCAGGCGGCCCGTCCCATCGTCTCGAGCGCGGCGCGCTCGTCGAAGTTCGCGATCACGCCGCGCTTCGCGAACCGCTCGATGATCGGATGGCCCTCGTCGAGCTCCTCCACCACCGAGAGCAGGTACATCTCGAGCGGCGTGTACTCGGCGCAGTTGCCCTCGAACAGGTTCGCTATCGCGACGTTCTTGGAACCGGGCACGGGCGCCGCCAGGTTGTAGCGCGACGCGTGCCAGCCCGCCTCGCCGGCCGTGCGTGCGTTGCGCCCTTCTGCCGCCATCGCCGGCTACCTCATGTAGGGCACGCCGCACTCGCTTTTGCAGTCGTTGGGGCAGTCGGTCGCGCACCAGCCGCCGGAGACCGCCGCGAGCTCGTCGTCGGAGAGCTCGTAGCCCTCATCCTTGGCCAACGCCAGGATCTCATCGGGCGTCTTCGCAGCGCGCGCCTTGGCCTTCTGCTCGCCGGTCAAATCGTCGAAGTTCATGCTGTGGTCCTTTCTTTTAGCGCCGGGTGGCCTTGTGCCACCCGCCTACCCACTTATACGCCTCGCCTACCGCATCCGTCCTAAAACGCACGAACGCGCCGTAAGCCTCGCGCAGGAAAACAAAAGAACGGCGGCGATTTCAACGCAACGTGTTTGATTACCAGTCAGGATGTCACTGCTCCAAAACGAGCACGCCGCCGATGATGCCCATTATGTTGTTTGATTACCAGTCAGGATGTCACTGCTCCAAAACCAGTGGGTTTGCGCATCAAGGAGCAACGTAAGCAGGAAAGCGCACATGTCCTCGGCGTCTTGGTGTTTTCCCGTCGTGGACCTGAACAGCGCCTCGATTTCCGTACGGCTCTTTTGGATATTGGCATCCAGAGCAAGCAAAGTGGGCAGCGAATAAGCGGGGGCTAGCATGGAGCACATAAGCATGCGGGCGCAATGGCCGTTACCATCACGAAACGGGTGGATGGCACCAAGAGCGAAATGCGCAGCTGCAGCACGGACTTCAAGCGGAAGAGCGTCCTCGGCAACAAGCTCGAGCAGCATATCTACCTGAGCGGGAATTTCTTCAGGCGGCGTTGTCTGATAGCCGGGGAGCAGCGGAGCAGGCTCGAAAGGATTGGGGCCATGGGCAAAGGGGACTCCCTTCACGCGGAATTGCGGGGTTTCGCATTCGCGGTAGAGGGGAAACTCTCCCTTGGTAGCGTGCGCCCAGAGAGCAAGCAGGTCGCCCTGCGTGCGCGGCACCCATGCGCCACGCAGGATTGCGTGCTGCCAAATACGCACGCGCTCGCGCATGTCTCTGCGCGCTCGCGCCTCGCTCCACGGCTCCCCCTTGAGAGAAAGGCACCAATCCCAGAACTCTTCACGGGATGCCGATGCACTGCAGGCGCGCGTGCTGGCCGCAGGCACATCGCATGTTGTCAGCTCGCGCAGAAGCGCCTCCGCGTCGATGTCTGCAAGGCTCTGCGCAGCCCTGATCTCCTGTTCACGGGCTTGACTGCATGCCTCTACGATACCGCTTGACAGCGTGAGCGCACACGAACACGGCAGCAAGTACCGTGTTCGCTCTGCCGGCTTTGTCGTGTCTGTTGCTCTTTCGCCTGTCACGATACCTTACGCAATCGATTCATGCTGGATGAGCTTATGCATGGCCACGTGCACATGACGAAGGTGCAGCAAAACCATCACGATCCTGAGGGGTAATGATCATTGCAGACCGACTTAGTGCCACAATGGGGATTGCACCCTCCCCAAGACGCCCCGCCTGCAATGCCTTCGAGCTGATCTTCGCTCAGTTCGTAGCCTGCATCCTGCGCAAGTCGCAAAATATCTTCGGGCGATGATGCAGCCTTCACCCGCTCCTTTTGCTCGTCGCTCAAGCTGTCATACATTGCTTCTATAGACCCAGCCATGTTCTCTCCTTTCGACACAGGGCAGGTTTGCACTCCAATCCCTTGTGATGCATCTGATTGATTATACGTTGGCAGTAGGGGTTTCATCTTGTTTGATTACCAGTCAGGATGTCACTGCTCCAAAACGAATCCGAGTATTTGTCCGATAGGGAAATAGTCGATGCGATTCTCGAGCTTTCTAAGCGTAAGGAGTATTGTGACGTGTCGAGATGGGATTCGCTGTTGGGAAAAGACGGGTCTTTAAGGGATGTAACTCAGCCGTAGAAATAGAAAAGCGCCGGGCATCCAGTTGTCGAAGT